>NZ_JBJGXI010000026.1:0-74184 GCF_045635475.1 Radiobacillus sp. PE A8.2
ATGGAACCTTATGACAACCATGCTAACACAGGGGGTTGTCTTACTCTCTTAATTAATGCTACTTCACGATCTTTGATTAATACAACCCCACCTCTGACTCTAATAGCAAACACCGCCTGCACGTTCTATGATTTTATTAAATGTTAAAATTGCGGACTTAATTCACTCCATACGTCAAACTTATTCTCGTCAGGATCATAAAAAACAAAATTCCTCCCAGCATGTCCTCTGTTTTCAATCGCATCAACCTTGACTTCACTTGCGATCAAATCTTTATGTAAGCGAGTGTATTGCATCTAATCCATCCACTTCAAATGTGATTGAAAAACATTCTTTCCCATATATATCGTAGAAGTTTGACGATTGACCAGGATCAGATTTTATTAAGAAAAAACTTTGATTGGCCATATCAATTATTGCTTTATCTTCATCCTGATAATTTAAAATGGCATTTAACTTTTCTTTGTACCAGTCAGCAGATAATTGTACATTTGTGACCGGAATATAGCTGGTTCCAACTCTTAATAGTTTATTGCGCATAACGATTTATCCCCTTTCTTCATTTCTAAAACTACTCATAATTGGATAAATAAGCTCGGATGTTATCAAATCTCGATTAACATTAGTTTATTTCATAATACTGATTTTTAGCTGGCTATATAAAGTAATTATACATAACTGCCTATTTTTTAGACTGGATAGGATATAGCCAAAACACCCACCCAGACCACCGTATTATTGGTGGAAGTAACAGAAAGAGCGTCACTTATATGACGCTCTTTCTGTTGCTTAATCCTGGTCCTTCGACCAAACTGTCGTCTTGTTTCTACCCTCTAATTTTGATTGATATAATGCCTTATCGGCCAACCTAAATAATTCCTCTATAGAATTAGTATGGATTGGAAAGACAGAAATACCAAGAGAAATCGTAATCGGTCTACCAACTGGGCTATCCTTGTCGGCAATCGAAGTTCGTAAATCTTCAGCAATTTTGTATGCATCATTAGCCGTTGTATTCTGTAGAAGTAGAACGAACTCTTCCCCACCATACCTGAAAAGTGAATCCGTTCTCCGTATATCAGATTGAATCGATTGAACAAGAAATTTTAAAACGTCATCACCAGCTTGGTGACCATACGTATCATTTATAAGTTTAAAGTGATCTGCATCGATAGCAACTAACGTAAATAATTGGCCATCCATAGACCATCTTTCCATCACTTCATTAAGCTTTCTCCGATTAGGAATACCTGTAAGTGGGTCTGTCATTGCTGCATCCGTTAATTTATTATTATTTCTCTTTACTTCCTCAATCGCTAGCGAAACACTCTTCGTTAAAATATCCGCTTCTCTGTTCCAATGCGCTTTATTTTCAGGAATAGATACTGATTTTCCGGCCACTAGGTTATCAAAAACATTCGCTAATTCAATAAAAGGCTGTGCAAGCTTTCTCGCAAATATAATAGCGATAAACAGAATTATAAAAAATGGTGGAAGCATGTATATGATAAGTCTTTTAATATGAGTTAAAAGTACTTCATTAACATAAGAGACCGGGGTTTGTTGAACGACTCCCCATCCCGTCTCTAGTACAGCACTGTAAGCGGCAAGCATTGATATCCCTTGCGTATTCGTAACGCGTTCTTTTCCACTTATACCTTTTAATATTTTTTGAACAATTGGATTACTTGTTACATCTTCTCCTATTCTGTTACGGTCAGGGTGAAATAACAACGATCCGCTTGGACCAACAACATAATAATATGATCCATTTTCTTCAACAATGTCATTCCCAAGTATCTGATTAAGTACATTTTGTTCTTGTAAGTAAATGGAACCTGCAATCATACCTTTATAAGTTCCCTGCTTATCATATAACGGTTCGCTCATCAGCACAATCAACCGACCTGATTGTGCAACATAGGGTGATGTTAATGTTTGTTTTTTAGACTCGAGCACTTCCTTGGTAATCCCGGTAGCATCATCACCTTTTAGACCTACGCTAATCGGGGCAATATTACGAACAATTCCTGTTTCATCAATCCAAGACAATGAATTAAAATATCTGCTACTTTTTCGCAAGATTTCCAATTGCTCTTGAATTTCATCATCCGTCATCTCTTCATGGTTAGCAAGAAATTCTTTCGTATCTATTAAACTTAACCGCATTGCTCTAAATATGGAATCTACAGTGCTGCTAATTTTATTTGATTTAGAAAAATTCGAGGAAAGATAAGTATTTGTTAATGTTTCTTTCTCAGATTGATAAGAGGAGAATAGCAAGACTATAAATGTAAAAATGACACAAAGTGACACAAGGCCAGTTAATAATGGTGTTAATTTAAATTTTCTTTTGTAAAAAAAGTTCTTCATTGTGAATAACTCCCAAATCATGCAATTTATATAAATTAACTCCAAAACATGTTGTATTATACACTACTTTTTTAAAAATTCATACATTCATCTTATAGATATAAAGTAGAGACGGGGAGTAAAGATTGATATGTAGTTGAAAAAAAGTAGAAGTTAATACAATCACAGATGCACTAACTTCCATTGTTTATGGTTTATTTACGTTATAAATAAATTGACTAGAAAGAAGGCAAATTATCTAAATTATTTTCACTTATACCATCTGGCTCACTACGGATAATATCCCTACCATACTTATGAAAAACATCAACATTCCCTAATTCACCTGTTTTTGCCTCATCTAATGCGGAAATATAGTCTAATTCTCTTCCGCTATCAGTTTTAAATGCAATTAGATCCCCATCATCATTTTTGCGAACAGCAACTATTTTCTCTTTTCCTTGATCTTGATGTGCAATTTTTTCCTCATCTGCTGCTTGTTTTTTATACTCAGAGAATATCTTTTCAAAATCTTGATTATTAATACGAATCACCTCCATGGCTAGAATTAGTATGGTTGTATCTTTTTGAATTTATGTGTAAAGACAACAGATAGCGTATGTAGTTTGTCTTAGGTTATTACAACTGGGCAATCCGTTAAATTTTGTAATACTTTTCACGTTATATTGTAATATCTCTGTAATATTGCGAATATGCTTTAATAGTACGATTAAGAAATGAGGTATATTCATGCGAAGAATGAACCAATGTTTTCAGTGCTATGACCATATGCTAGTGTTGCTTCATGATGTAACACACAACTATATAAGTAGTGACCATAGAGAAGATTATTTCACCAAATATCAAGCATCCGGACTGGGTAAAATTACTTGTCAGTCATGTGGTCGGGAAGTAGAATATACAAGTCGTGAAAATAATAACTGGTACGAAATGGGAACAAAGAAAGTCAATTAAAGTTACTTTTAGCAAAAGGGCAACACTACATTTGCCCTTTTGCTATTTTTTTATCGGTTTTCTTCTTTATTCCCAGTAACATCCACTGCTGCCATATTATTGTTTAAATAAGCAGTCGGTGTGGATTCATTAGGTTGCTCTTCTGAGTAGAACTTTTCATTAAGCTTCATGTTGGCTTCTGCAGTTTTATTTCTTCCACTGGTACTGTTTTCATTCACTTCAACTTCTCCTTTATAAAATTTCTCATTTAACTTAAGATTTGCATTTTTTGCTTCTTTGTTGATTTGATCCTTCTTATAAACTGACACAGACTTTACCTCCTTTTTCAAATCTGTTGTAGATTACTTTTCCCATTTATCCTAGTTATTACACTTTGATAGTGCTTTCCAGATAAAAAGACCTGACTCACTTGCAGTCAGGTCTCCAATCCTATAAAAAATATTCTCTGTAATAAATTAGTGTTCCGATTAGTGCTACTACTGAATAACCCACAGCGGTATAAAAAGAAATAGATGGGCTAAATTTCCGCTCACTCGTTGTATCTTGCTTAATACCAGTGCTGGACTGAATTTGAAGATCCATGCTCCGACTAGTATAACCTCCTGATGAGTTGAAAAATCGTATTACCACGGCAACGAATATACCAACAAAAACAGCGATATCAAAAAATTTCATTTCAAATATCCATGCAACACCGAAATTGATTAACAAAAGAATTGCAATTGTGATTAACATACTAATAAACGTTCGAATCAGAATCATCCCCTTTTTATATGTAGGCTAATATCTATTCTACGATTCACATTCAAGAATGGTTTCATTTTTCCTTAAATAGGAAAAAGGCAGCATCCGCTTAAGCGTGAAATACTGCTTTTTCTCCATCTATTCATTTTAGAAATAAGCTTCTGTAGGTAATTCGAATTCCCATGGGCCGCGAACAATTACTCCTGGTTTGGTTAAGAGAAATTCTTGCCTTCTCCCCCATTCGAGATGCAACAGCAGTAATTGCAACATTGTTTTTAACGGTGTTCTCCGCGATCTTCATATGATTGAAATGTTTCTGCCTCTGGTGAACAAAAGCGCAGAGCGCCGGTTAGCGACGTACGGACTGGACTGAACCGTAGGACCAGAGTATGCTTCGAAGCTTTACCTCGCACGAAGAAAATTGCTCTATATTTTCGAGGAGATAAAGGAAACACGGTGAACGAAGTGAATCGATGTTGACTTATCGTACGGAGGTGAGGGAAGTCTCGCTAGTCGCTGGCGCTCGGAGCTGGCCGTGGCTAAATAACTCAGCAAGATATCCACAACTGTTTATTTTTATAATTTCCTAGACGACAAGAAATTTTTTCTTATGATTCAAGCTTCCCTACTACCCATAAACTACCTTTATGGAACCCAATCATCATAAATGCTGCTAATCCTTGATTTAAACGTGCCGGTAACAACGTACTTTGTATATCATCTATTGTCATTCCTATCGGGAAACAAAATGCCATCGTATATGTTGAAACCATGCTGTCCACAGGAGAAAAAATTGAATCTATTAATAAGATCAAACAGGCAGGCATAAGAATTAATAAATTTACAAGTGAAAACCGACTCATTTTGTTTTTGCTCCATCCCACTTTAAGACAAAATGGTCGCCAAATGTCAATTGCTAATAGAAACAGAATCCACTTTAACACGGAAGAACTAATACCAATTTGTTGAAACAGTTCAATTCCGAAACTCATGTGTTCTAATGTTATTAAAAGTGCAAAACCCGCTAATGATATGAAGAGGCTTAGATCGGCAATGCTTCGAGCAAAATCGGATAAATTCCATCTAATATTTGAAAATCCATGTAAAAGCATTGGTGGAATTACAAAATATAATAGGCATATTTCTAGCATATGTAAACTGTAGGATAAGGGGTTTATTTTACTAAGTGGGAAAGAAAGTTCAGTTATGAAAAGTAGAATGCCTGTGAGGAAAACAATTGTTTTCCTCATATTAAAATGAAGAGAATAATAAATTAGCAGAAAAAGTTGCACAGGTTTGAACCATAACCTTCGCATTATGTTGATTCTTTGATGCAAATCGTTCACCTACCTTTATATAGCCTTTAATCATAACACCCATATTATATGTATCGATACAAGCTAATTATAACGAACCTAATAAAGAACATGCGTAATTCCACATCTTCTTCATTAGATATCAATATCATACAAAGGGAGCATTATAGTTACGGTAGTTCCGTTATTATTAACCGATTCTATCCTCAAATCGCCATCATGTCTTTTAACGATCTGATAGACAATCGAAAGCCCGATACCTGTGCCGCCTTCCTTTCTAGTTCTTGACTTGTTAACACGATAAAAGCGCTCGAACACATAAGGTAATGCTTCTTCAGGAATCCCTGGCCCTGTGTCCTTTATAAAAAGTTTTGCATATAATCCTTCTTGTTCTAAGCATAGCTTCAATTCTTCTCCTGCAGATGTATATCGCAAAGCATTGTCTATAACATTACTTACCACTTGCTCTAATCTGTCTGCATCACCATTCACAATAATGTCCTCGTCTACATCTAAGATAATCTCAATATTCTTTTGGTTGGCTAAGAATTGGAATCGTTCCACAACGTCTAGAATCAATTGTGCAAAAGGCAATGGTTCCCGTCGGATTGGATACGAATCATCCTCCAATTGTGCCAAATCAAGGAGATCATTCACTATTCGAGTAAGTCGCTCTACTTCATTTTGAATAATGGTTATATATTTGTCGGTATCTTCCTTGCTTACTAGTCCGTCATTGATTGCTTCGGTATATCCCTTGATATAACTTAATGGTGTTCTTAATTCATGCGATACGTTTTGTAGAAACTCTCTACGTTTTTTGTCGACTTCCTCCAATGAAGCAGCAAGCACATTAAATGAATGAGCTAAATTACCAATCTCATCTGCTTTCATTATCTTTATCCGCCTTGAGAAGTCACCCTGAGACATTTTCCCAGCTATATCCTCCATCTTCTTTAACGGTTTAATGATGTGATTAATCATTTGAAGACCTATGACCATAATTAGAATGAACACGAT
Organism: Radiobacillus sp. PE A8.2; assembly: GCF_045635475.1. Classification (NCBI taxonomy): domain Bacteria; kingdom Bacillati; phylum Bacillota; class Bacilli; order Caryophanales; family Bacillaceae; genus Radiobacillus; species Radiobacillus sp. PE A8.2. The sequence continues at coordinate 6,408 of NZ_JBJGXI010000026.1, forward strand.
TACTAGTGTAACGACTAGTACATCGCGAATAGACTGAAAGGGTTCATATATGTCAGCAAGTGGCATATAAAGAAAAATGACTGCTTTTAATTGCCTCTCCTCAAGTAATGGAATCGTTACTGCTAGTATTTCCTGATTAAATCGTGGGTGTTTTCTTATAAGAATAACTTGTTCCCCATTTAACAACCGCTGTCTTTCCTCGAAGGTAATTAAATTTGTATCCGCAAATCCCTCAAATGGGATCCCCGCGCTTAATAACATCGGATCATCGGTGAAGATAACTGTAGCATCCGAGGTTTCATCAGTCCATGCAATTTTTTCTAGAAATGCATGATGATCTGCAGTCGATGTGTAAAATGATTTTAATGCTTCTCCTTGCATGACTAGGGAGGATTTTTGTTTTTCAACATAAAACTTCTCATATAAGTAATAAGTTAATCCTGTTCCAATCGTTATCATTATAAGAGAAACAACGATGATCGTTGTCCAAATTTTATACTTTAGCCCATAGTTCGCATTCCGTCTCAAATCTCGAATTTGTACCCAACTCCCCAAACTGTTTTAATATAGGCCCCTGCTGAACCCATTTTAATTCGAAGGGTTTTAATATGCGTATCTACTGTTCTTGGAGTTCCAGTACTGTCAAATCCCCATATTTTATCCAGTAATTGATCCCTTGAAAAGACCTGCCCTTGATGATTTATGAAGAACTGCAATAAGCTAAATTCTTTTCTTGTTAAATTCAAGGTCTGGCCCTCTACTTCCACTTTATGTCCTTCGAGATCAATAACCATGTTATCGACTGTCAACAGTTGTTGAGGTAGTCTAAAATTATTAGACCGTCTTAATAACGCTTCCACGCGAGCAATTAATTCTTTTGGACTAAATGGTTTTACAATATAGTCATCTGCACCAATTTTGAGTCCATGGACACGGTCTAACTCCTCGCTCTTAGCGGTTAGCATAATAATCGGTACGTTCGATGATTCCCGCACTGTTTTACAAACTGAAAAGCCATCTAACTTTGGCATCATAATATCTAATATAAGCAAATCAAATGGTTGCCTCTGCCAATAAGATAATGCCTCAGTACCGTCATAGGCAACTACCGTTTGATATCCTTCCTTATCCAAATAGGAGCCTACTAGAGCCACCATTTGCTCCTCATCATCAGCAATTAAAATTTTATATTTAGTCATGCTCTTCACCTAAAATCATCATATAAGGTCCTTCTGCTAACTGTAGCTGTTCCGATAATTGAAAATTGGAGCGATCTATAACCGATAGCGCGTTACCGTCAATACTAGTCACATAAATATTTTGTCGATTCCCCGTGATGTGATATGGATTTGCAGCAACCTCCATCGCTTGAATAACTGCTCGTGTTTGAATATCCACTTGATAAACCATATTCTCCCCATGACAAACAACATAAACATATTGGTCGTATTGATCACCATAAAAACCAACTGGCATCAGGCCCACTTCGATTCGGTCGATCTGCTCACCCGTTTCTGGGTCATATATGTACACTTGATCATTCAGCGAACCGTATGCTCCGTGCCCACCAATCCAAACATTTTCCCCATCATAAAAGATCCCATTTGGACGTTCTACGATCGGAAATTGTAACACTTCCTCGTTGTTATTTACATCCACCACAGATATGGAAGCAGCCTCTGTGTTCATCACATATAATTGATGCTTATTAGAATTATATACCATAGATGTAGGTCCATCACCTACAGATACGCGCGTTTGTATTTTATTGCTTGTTCCATCCATATATCCAATTTGGTCTGTTTCACTATCGGAGAAAAACAAAAGGTTTTCTGCTTCATTATAAAGTAAGTTATTAAATTCCATACTTGTTTTTACTACCTTATCTATTTTTCCATTAAGTAAATTTAGGTTAAACAAACCATCTTCATTCTGGCTAGAAAAAATGATAGTGTTTTCATCAATTTTTTGCATCGCAGTTATTTGATAATCCAATTCACTCGTCGAAACCGTATTGTTATTAAGATCGACAAATGAGATAACGGAATCTTTTATATGTGAAATGATAATAGATTTATCCATGTCTGTTGGGACCACTATTTTCTCCGAGCTACAAGCAACTAAGCATAGTAAGAAAGCAACAAGTATTACATAGTAATTTTTCACGGGACAGATTCCTCCCTTCTAAAAGATTATAAAATAAGAAAAGTAAAGAGTGCCGCCCGAGAAACGTAGCGACCAAAACGAAGCGACTAAGATAAAGGAATCACGCCCCCCCCATAGGGGGTGTATCGACGTTGGACCATAAATCTGCTTTTAGTCGACCTCCATCAAACCTGAATACATGATGACTTATCGTAAGGCGATTCGTGACATCGCTACGTTTCTGGCGCCCGTAACTAGACAATTTTTATGCTTTCTTATTATATCAAAAACGCCTGATTTAAAATCAGGCGCGATATTTATTCGACTTGCACAGTATTCTCTTGGTGTGTATGCAGTTCGTCCTTTTTTACATGTACGACTACATTATACTCTCCTGCGTCCTGAAAAGTTGTGATTGCTGTGTATTCACCTGCGTTTTCTTCCGTTGCATCTAAGTATTGATGTACATCATCTGAATCTCTCCACACTTCAAATCTAACAGAAGCACCGGAAAAAGGAGCATCATCTTGTAGATGTACCATTAGCGATGTCTCTTGACCCGCAGTTATCGTTTCGGAATTCATGAAATGGATAGCTAAATCTGTTGAGTCGTGTGATTCAGCGTTGTGATCATGTGTACTTTCTTCTGTTTCTGATTCATGTTCTGATGCGTCATCGTGCTCATGAGCGTCTTCTTGTTCTTTTTCCTCACTTATATCGCCAACAGTAAAGTCTATATTGGGCATTGTATGCATATCACGAGCAGTCACATGAGAGATAACGGTATAATTACCGGCTTCATCAAAGCTTTTAGAAATAGCATATACTCCATTTTCGTCATGACTTGCCTCTATCATCTCATGGTCCTCTTGACCATCCTTCCAAACCTCAAACATTACTTCTTGTGCATCATCTACATTTTCATCTCCTTGAGTAACCAACGCAGATATCGTTACTTCTTCGTTAAGTTCCGGGTGTTCAGGGTCAACTTGAATATCTACTTCTACAATTTCTGGTATTTCTTGATTTTCCTCTTCAGAATTCTGATTATTACCACATGCCGCAACAAAAGTAATTAATGCTATGCTAATAAACCATGCTAATCGTTTTAATTTCATCTTTATTCCCTCCACTTTATAGACCATTTTTATATTAAACCATAATTGTGAAATCATTGTGAACTTAGCCCATATTACAGTTAGCTTTATTTGTCGTTAGACAATACGATAATTGCTTATCTCTAGTATTGTTCTGTAAAATTTATAATTATCGATATATTCAAACTGAAGAAAATAAGTAATTGTGGTAAAATATTAATCTAGATTAGATTTAAAATAAAATAGTACGCTTGATCGTTTGAGGCTTATAACAATCCCTCATATTCTCACATAATCTTTAACGTATTACAAATGTACTAAAAGGTGTTATTTCAGGGAGGAGATTAATTTTGACTAACTTAAAAAAATTAGATCATCCAGCATTAGAACAACTGCTTGCAAAATTAGAGACAGATTACAAAGCGGTAAAGCTTGAAAACCTTTCCCTAGATATGTCTCGTGGAAAACCGGGTCCAGATCAACTAGATTTGTCTGATGGTTTACTTGATATTGTAAAATCTACAGATTCACTAGAAGTTGAAGAAGGCATTGATATTAGGAACTACGGTGGTGTTGATGGCCTGAACGAAATGAAAGCATTGTTTGCCGACATCCTTAAAGTAAGTCCTAACGAAGTAATTATTGGCGGTAACTCTAGTTTAACGATTATGCATGATACCGTTGCACGAGCGTTATTACATGGTGTAGTAGATAGTAACACAGCATGGATAAAGGCACCTAAGATTAAGTTTCTCTGCCCAAGTCCTGGATATGACCGTCACTTTAGCATTTGTGAATCATTAAATATCGAGATGATCACCGTTGACATGCTCGAGGATGGTCCAGACATGGATGCGGTAGAGGAACTCGTTAAAGAAGATGCCTCGATTAAAGGGATTTGGTGCGTACCAAAATACAGTAACCCTGAAGGCACTACATATAGTGATGAAGTGGTTGACCGCCTTGCTCGTATGGAAACAAAAGCAACTGATTTTAGAATTTTCTGGGATGATGCCTATACAATCCACCATCTAACAGACGAACCAGATCAACTAAAAAATATTCTAACAGCGTGTAAACAAGCTAAAAATCCGAATCGTGTATTCATATTCGCTTCGACATCAAAAGTAACCTATCCTGGTTCAGGCGTAGCTGCGATGGCTGCTAGTGAAGAAAATATTACTGCTATCAAAAAACAGCTCGCTGTCCAAACAATAGGACCTGATAAAATTAACCAACTCAGACATATTCGATTTTTCGAGAATGCTGAAAACCTAGAGAATCACATGAAAAAGCATGCGGAAATTATAAAGCCAAAATTTGATAAAGTACTTCATGTACTTGAGTCCGAGTTAGGTGAATTGCAAATCGCTTCTTGGAAGGAACCTAATGGCGGCTATTTCATCAGCTTAAATACATTAGATGGGTGTGCAAACGAAGTGGTTGCCCTTGCTTCAGAAGTTGGCGTTAAGTTAACGCCAGCCGGTGCTACATTCCCTTATGGAAAAGATCCAAAAGATCGAAACATTCGGATTGCACCAACGTTCCCAACCTTGGCTGAGCTAGAAACAGCCATTCACGTATTATGCTTGTGTGTAAAGCTAGCTAGTGTGAAAAAATTGCTACAAAAGTAAGAAAAGCTCGGGGGCCAGTTTAGAAACTTAGCGACTGAAGCTAATCGATTGAGATAAAGGAATCATGGCACCCGCATAGGGGGTATGTCGAAGTTGGACGACAAGTCCGATTTTAGTCAACTTTCCATGATGAATTATCGTAATGCCCTTCGTTAAGTCACACAGTTTCTGGTGCTCGGATCTAGACTTTCTTATCTGGTAAAAAAAGAGGTTAACATCCTATTTCTAAGGAGTGTTAACCTCTTTTTAAAATTTCAGTCTTTGAATAATAGTTCACGCTCGTTCACAAATTGCTACCCGTGTCTGCTTGTTTCAATCGTATAAAGCCCTAACGTTTGACCAAGTAATTTTGAAACACATGTAATAACTACTTCTGGTCTAATCAAAAGAACAGTACACAAGAAAAGCATCAATTTTCGGTCTCAAAACATTCTCATACATTTGGAATAAAAAAAATAGAATCCCCTTATGGAGATTCTATTTTTTCTATATTACTATGACTTTTTACGGTTGTTAATTTTAGCAGAAACTTCATATACGATAGGAACAATTACTAGGGTTAACAACGTTGAGCTAGTTAAGCCACCAATAACTGTTACACCTAATCCTTTCGAAATAAGTCCGCCACCTTCTGCACCAATCGCTAACGGTATTAATGCACCAATTGTCGCCAATGCTGTCATTAATATCGGACGGAGACGTGTTGCTCCAGCTTCTAACAGTGCTTCTCTCGTGGACATTCCTTCTTTTTCCATATGAATGACACGATCAATTAAAACAATAGCGTTTGTTACAACAATTCCGATTAGCATCAATGCCCCAATCATGGCTGAAACACTTAATGGTTCGTTGGCAATCCATAGTGCTACTAGTCCTCCAATGATTGTAAATGGTAAGGAGAATAAAATCGAAAATGGTGCCAATGCTCCGCCAAATGTAACTACAAGTACAAAGTAAACAATCGCAATTGCAGCTAACATTGCAAGGCCTAGCTGTGTGAATGACTCGGTAATTTGTTCTGTTACTCCACCAAATTCGACTGAAGTGCCAGCAAGATCTAGATCGGTAATCTCCTGCTCAATGTCTGTTGATATAGCTGCCACATCATTCGATAAAACATCGGCAGAAATAGATGCGTACATTCGTCCATCTCTACGTGATATTGTATCCGGTGATTTGCCTTCTTCAACGTCCATCACATCTTCAATCGTTATTGTAGTTCCTAAAGGTGTTTGGATTTCCAATGATTTAATATCATCAATACTCTCGTATGATTTTTCTTCTACTTCAATATAGACTTGAATGTCTTCTCCCTCATGCTTCACCGTAGTGAGCACGGGCGCTTCACCTGTACTACTTAAGTTCATGCCAACTTGAGCGGCCGTTAAACCATATTGGCTCAACTTCTCTTGATTAGCTACAAGTGTATATTGATCATATGCTTCAGATAAACTAGATTCTGCGTTATCTAGCTCATCTTTATTTTGCATAAGTGGAAGAATTTGATCTACAGCACCTTGGATTTCTTCTAAGTTATCACCATAAACAAATAACTCTATTCCACTTCCACCAGCACCTGTAAAGTCTAGACTTCCCCATTCTCCTCGCGCTGTGTCTTCATTTAAAACGTCAATAATCGCTGAGCTTTCTTCACTAAAGTTCTCAAACTCATCATCATACTCAACAAAGAATAGTGCAGAGTTACCTCCACCCATGCCCATCATTGACATCGGACTTCCGCCACCTATGGAGTATTGATAGGTCGTGACACCTTCACGATTACTTAAAAACGTTTCCGCATCTAGCGCAACAGCTTCCACATCTTCTATCGTTTGACCTGGTTCAGGACTATACGTTGCCATCACCATTTTCTGTTCATCAGAAGGCAAGAAGCTTACACCAATTACTGGGACTAAGAAAAGACTTGCAACCAATACAACTGTTGCACCACCGAATGTGATTAACTTATGGTTAAGTACCCAGTCTAAAATACGCTTATAAAAGTTTGCCAATTTACTTGGTTTCTCTTCGTGAGCTTTATTGTTCACTTGTTTGTTATAAAGATTTTTCTTAAATAACGAGTGAGCAAGCATTGGTACAATTGTTACAGCAACAATTAGTGATGCTAATAAAGCAAACACCACTGCTAGAGCGAATGGTAAGAACATTTCTCCTACTTGTCCGCTAACTAAACCTAACGGTAAGAAAACTGCTATCGTTACAATTGTCGATGAACTGATTGGTACAAACATTTCTCGCGTTGCTTCTCGAATTAGCTCTTTTCCTTGAAGCTTTTCACCAGAAAGGGCCATTCGTCTATAGATGTTCTCAATAACGACAATCGAGTCATCAATAACACGTCCAATTGCAACCGTTAATGCACCTAATGTCATGATGTTTAACGTGATATCCATCTGATGCAAAATTAAGATTGCCATCAATAACGACAAAGGAATGGATACAATCGAGATTAATGTTGTTTTGATACTTCTTAAGAACAGCAAGATAATTAATACCGCAAACAGTGCCCCGAATAATGCTTTGTTTAGCATTGTACTAACGGATTCCTCAATCGGTTCACCTTGGTCAAAGGTAGAAGTAACTGTTAAGCCATATTGCTCTTCAAAACCTGTTATTTCATCTTTCACTGCATTAACGACATCTACAGTATTGGCATCCGCTGCTTTGATAATTTGAATACCAATCGATTCTTCGCCATTCGTTCTTGAAATCGATTCTGATTCACTTACAATTTCGATATCAGCAACTTCAGATAATTGCACTGTCGGTATCCCTATTGTAGTAGGTACCTCTTCAGATGCAGGCTGCTCTTGTGATGGCATTTCTCCTGATGGAGCCTGTCCATTTTGTTGAGGTGTGATCGGTATTTCCATCTGTTTTAAATCCTCAACCGTTGCAACATTACCATCTACGACTAAGTTCTTTACTTCCCCATCAAAGTTTGTTAACCCTAGTGGAAAAGAAATATTAGAAGCTTGAATGATTTGTTTTACCGTTTCTTGCGTTAGCCCATACTGTGCCATCGCATCCTCATCAAACTTCATTCGAACTTCTTGTACTTGTTGGCCAGAAATTTGAGCGTCCGCAAGCCCTTCAATTCCTTGTAACACAGGCAATACACTGTCTTCTACAGTTGTAGTTAATTGCTCTAGTGAAAGGTCTGGATCACTAATACTTAGGGCCATAACTGGTAATGCATTTAAACTTAACCTAGAAACTTGTGGATCATTTGCTCCTTCTGGTAAGGATATATTAGCTAAAGCACTTTGCACCTCATTTTCAACTTCATCCATATCTGTATCAAAATTAAATTCGATTTGGACTGAAGATGCATTTGCTAAAGAAGATGAAGTGACAAGTTCCACTCCGGTAATATTTTGCACCCGTTGCTCTATAGGTACGGTTAATTCATCCGCTACCTCATCTGGTGCAGCACCTGGATAAGTTGTTAAAACCGAGATATTCGGCAAGGTAATATCAGGAAGTGTTTCTTGTTTCATATTTAGTCCTGAGTAAAGCCCCGCAACTGTTACCATAATGGTAAGAATCCAAATCGCAAATTTGTTATTCAATGAAAAATCAATAATCTTCTTCAAATGTAACACTCCTTCTTTCTAATCTACTAACTGACCGGTCAGTCACTACATACGAATAATGTCCATAATACAACGATGACATTCCTTTCTCTATCTATTTTTCAACATGTTCATCTTACCAGTTTATTATGAACAGAAAATGAACAAGTAAATATTTAAAAAATTCCATCCAACTGAGTTAACTTCATATTCCCTTATACAGCTATCTGCATCCATATATAGTTTTTGCTACGGTTCAACACGACTATATATGGATGCGAATAACTAAAAGTCCTTATTATGAAATTGACTAAACTAATTAAGGTAGTTGTTTTAAAGGACCTCGATTATTAGGTCTCAAATAACCTCATCGGAGACCACCTTCTATTTTTTCAAAGGAAGTGTAAAGGTGAATTTCGTGCCTTGAGAAGGACTACTTTCCACTTCAATTGTTGTTTGATGCAGTTCAATAATTTCTTTTACGATAGATAATCCAATTCCCGTACCCACTTTTTGAGATCTTGCTTTATCTTCTTTATAAAACCGTTGCCAGATATTTTTTATATTTTCTTTATCAATACCAGGACCATAATCACGCACGGTAAAAACAGCATTGTTATCTCGTGTTGTTAATGAGACTTCAATATTACTTTTATCTGTTGAAAACTGAATCGCATTACGTATCAAGTTCGTTACTACTTGATCAATCTTATCTGGATCGGCATATACCCATATGTCCTTATCTTCATCTGTATTTAATTGTACTTCAACTTGCTTTTTTGTTAACTCTAAGTCCATGCGGGCAATAATTTTCCGCAATTCCTCAGAAAGGTTATAATTTTCCCTGTTGATTTCTAATTTATTTGCTTCCAATTTGGATAAAGCTAACAAATCATTGACTAACTTTATTTCTCGTTCTGTTTGTTCTTTCATTATTTTGAGATAGTGTTTTTCCTTTTCCTTTGGTATCGTGCCGTCGATAATTGCTGTTAAGAACCCATGTACGGACGTTAGTGGCGTTCGCAGATCATGAGATACATTTGCGATAAAATCTCTTCTCATTTTTTCTAATCCTTCTAATTCATCCGCCATAAAATTAAACGTCTCGCCTAATCTTCCAATCTCATCGTTTGATTTAACTTTTACTCGAGATTTAAAATTGCCCTCGGCTATGTTTTTAGCGATTTCACTCATATTCTTGACAGGTACCGTTATTTTTTTTGATAAGAAAAACAGCATAACAGCAATGATTAAGGTAGTTGGAATTAAGGAATATAAAAACAATTTCTTAGCTGCGTTTATATTGTAATAGGCCTCTAAAGTAGTTAAAATAATGGCATGCTCTTGATAATTCCCTGTCAGTGGTGCCCCCATGATCAACACTCTAGGATCGTTTTCCATTCGTTGGATATGATCAATTGCCTTGCCACTCAATACGTCTTCTACAACACTTTTTTCTATTACTAAGTCTGTTTGGACACCAGCTTTATACAAAAGCTCACCACTATTATCATAGAGAAAGTATGTGGCATTATTACCTGATAAACTCAAATTTATCGTTGATTTTACAAGTTCTTGACTCCATCCTTCTAGATATGCTTGATCTAACAATTCTTGAATTGAAGTGATTTGTTCTATGGTTAACTTATTATGGCGATTTTCGATATCATTTCTAAATAATATAAATGCAATTGTTGACAGCAATATAAAAGAAAAGAACATGGTTCCAATAAATGTACCAAACAGCTTCAGAAATATAGTCGAGCGAAACTTACTCATTAGTTACCACCTCAAACTTATACCCTACGCCTCTGATTGTCTTTAATGTCCAACTTGGATTGTCTTTTATTTTTTCCCGAACTCTTTTTATATGAACGTCTACGGTCCTCGGGTCACCATCGAATTCAAAGCCCCAAAGTACATCAATCAGCTGTTGTCTCGTAAATACTCGATTAGGATGAGATGCTAGGTAATACAGCAAGGATATTTCCTTTAAAGGCATGTCTATTTCTTGCCCGTTCAAATATACCCTGTACTCCGTAAGGTTTACTGTTAAGGAGGGATATGTTACGCATTCCTTGGCAGAAAATCCTGAACTAGTTCTTTTTAGCACAGCTTTTATCCTAGCAACCAATTCCTCTGGTTCGAACGGCTTCACCATGTAATCATCTACACCTAAGTCAAATCCCTTCACCTTATCATACGTCTCGCCTTTTGCCGTTAACATGATAATCGGTGTTTCGAAGTCGATACGGATACGCTTGCACACTTCCCATCCGTCCATTTTGGGCATCATAATATCAAGGATAACAAGATCATACGTATCGTTATAAAAACTATCTAACCCAAACTCACCATCGCTAGCAATTGTAACCTCAAATTCATGTTTTTCTAAATACAGCTGAATGATCTCGCTAATGAACGGATCATCCTCTATAACCAAGATTTTTAGTTTCAAGGCTTGTCTCCTCTCTTTCACCTTTTTGAACACGCACTCTAAGTTAACTTGTAATCATCGAGACGAATGACATTTTGATTTTCATAGCTTGACTTTACATTATCCATCTCATCTTTTATGCTTTCCATTTTCTTGTCTAAATAAGTAACTTGATCGGCTGCATTCTTTAACTCTGATAACAATCGATTTGGAACATTTTGATTGAATTTGTAATATATCTTATGTTCTAGGCTCGCCCAAAAATCCATCGCAATAGTTCGAATTTGAACTTCGACTAGTACCGGTTCCCTACGATCAGTTAAAAATACAGGTATTTCAATAATTAAATGCAAGCTCTGGTAGCCATTTGCCTTTGGATTTTTTAAGTAATCCTTCTTTTTCACGACTGTAATATCATCTTGTTGCTCAAGCATATTATAAATTCGATAAATATCTGAAACAAATGAACACGTGATTCGGATGCCTGCAATGTCTTTCACGAATTTTTTTGCATTAGCAGTCGTCACTTCATATCCTTTTCTATTCAATTTGTCGATAATGCTTTCTGGTGTTTTCAGACGTGATTTAACATGTTCAATAGGATTATGTCCATTCACAAATTGAAAATTCTCATTAAGTATTTTTAGTTTCGTATTAATTTCATCTAATGCAAATTTGTAAACAATTAAGAAATCCTTCCATTCATTTAAAACAGTATTCATTTTGTTCATTTACTTACCATCCTTTAGCTTCATTTGAATTTCATACTAGAGCTATTTTTTTATGAACCTCTTATGCTGATTATATGCAGATTGCACAGTCAGTTACAAAACGGTGTGTGGAGTGATTATCAATTAACTCTCATAAACAACCAATCATCTATTTAACATATAAGCGATAATTTATTTACATAGTAGCATTCCAATATGAATAACAAATGAACAAAGGAAAATTATTTGGGACAATGTTTGTATGCGCGGGATAGTCGAGAATGGAGGATTGAATTGTAAATGACTTGTTTTCATAAAGTATGTAGGAGAGGCAGTATGCCTCTCCATTTTCCTGCTCATTGCTTGCACTAAATGCAGATCCCATGTTTTAATAACGGTCTAATAATTTCGATGAATCATATAACTCAGAAAATGATTTAGAAATGGGCAATGATTTTGAACATCCTCTAATGATTCGGTTGCTAGACAGAAATGCTCCCACATTTCTTTTTTTGCTCCTTCATGACCAAGGATTGATACAAATGTGGAGCTATTGTTTTCTGCATCTTTACCAATTTGTTTGCCTAGCATACTTGCATTTCCTTCTACATCAAGTAAATCATCCTTGATTTGAAAAGCGACACCAGCATGATAGGCGAATTTTTTTAATGCGTTCATTTCGGCTTGTTCGACTTGACCGAGAATCGCAGGCATAATAAGTGCGGCCTCGAATCCGAGTCCAGTTTTATAAAAGCACATTAAATTCAATTGTTCTAGTGTTAGTTGTTTTCCTTTTGATTCTAAATCAAGTGCTTGACCTTTACACATTTCAGCAGTCATTTTTGAAGAATACTCTATCAAACGAAGCACGGTCTTTGAATCAAAATCAAGTGATGCTTGCTCTGAAGTGGCTTTCTGGGTTAGAAAGACACTAGTTAATTCTGCTATTGCAATGTTGTACACCTCATGCAGTGTTGGGCGCCCTCTACGAATTGAAGCGTTATCCTGTGATGGCAAATCATCTAATATCAGAGAAGCAGTATGCATATACTCTAATGATTTTAGAAGAGGTATTATTGCTGACCGGTCTAATTGATACGCCTTTACGCCCATGACCCACGTAACAATTGGTCTTAACCTTTTCCCATCTCCTTTAAGACTGTAATTTGCCGCATCAATGATTGGATCATTCATAGTAGAACTAGAATCTGTTTCAGGAATATATAAGATACTGTTTATTTCTTTACGTATTGATTTTACTTGGTTTTTAAATTCTTGCTTTTCCTTACGATCATTTTTTAGAATCGCAAGAAAATGATCCCGTATTAATTTATCAAAAAAATCCACATCATCGGCTTTACGTACCAGCTTTTGAACAATTCGATTGAATGTTGACATATTTACAGTAAATAACTTCATCACCTGATTATATTCTTCTATACCCACTCGTTCTTTAAACCGCTTTAACCCATTGATTGCGCGATCTAATATCACTTCACATGTTTTCATATCTGATTGATATACATCATGAATCAAGTGTGTAATTACCGCCCAGTATAACTCAAAAGGATTGATAAGATCAGGACGAACGTGATGATATTTCAAATAGTAAGTAAACGGTGTAACTGCGCCTACTTCCAAATCATTAAACATATCAGCGAAATCATCTGCCAGCTGGTTGTAAATGCCATAGTAGAATGTTCTATCTTGAAAACCCTCATCCTCAGATGCACTTATTACAGATCGCGCAATTAAGCGTGAACAAGATGATTTCAGTATGATTGGAATATAGATTTCTTCATTCGTATAATTTTGATTGGATAACTGCTTTATCCGATCCACTTCTTGGGAGTGAAAAAACACATACGATTGCTCGAAAAATGAATTTGCCGTTTCAGGGGGTTGGTGTTTTTTTATATATTCAAAAGCGTCTCTAAGCTCTGAATGAACGAACTTGATTAAAGATGCATTCTCACCTGTCCACTCGCCTAGTTCAGGTACAGATCCAGAAACTAATGTCGTTCGTATTAAATCGGAATATTGCTCTTTTTCTTGTTTAGATAAAACTGCAGCATCAAGAAGATCATCAATGAAGGGATATGTTAGACCATAAGAAAAACCAAGCCTAATAGCACGATCAAGCTTTTTTGTACGCTCTTTAACCTGTATTTCTGTATGCATTTCTTCCATCTCGTGCATGACAACTCCGGCAATTGTTTTGATAAGCTTACGCTGTGCATGTTCCACATCCATTCCACTTGGAATATTGGTAGACACTGTCCTTAGTTTATCAATTACCCATATAACCGCTGATTCAACTCCTTCTCGTTGAGCCCACCGGTACAAACCTGCCATAGTAAAATCCTGACCACTGTCACCTTGATCATTTATCACCTGATTTTTCAAGCTTTTGACGACATCTTGAATCCTATCCTGTGTTTCAGACGAAGCCAAAGATTTACCTAAATCCCTCATATAAATATAGGAGATACTTCGATCTAAGTAATTTTCTAGCTTGCCGCTGTGATTGAGCCATTGAATATACTTGTGATACCCCAACTTATCCGAATTTCTCTGGCCACGAACAAATAAAGATAGTATTGAACGGTGGTGTATGTGGTTTGGTTTCCAAGCTTGGAAATCTTTCGTTAAGATCGGCACATACGCCTGCTTTTCGATTTGCACAAGAAGTGAAGTAAAATAGGCAGCAGCCTTTTCTTCCGCTTTCCGATAGCATCTATCGGCATTAATAATTGATTGTTCTTTCATTATGCATACCTCGACTTCATTATATATCTATCGGTCTTGTACTTAAAAATTTTCCAACAAAGTTTCCTCTTAAAAATAAAGTAACATTTTTCATAACAAAAAGCATTTATATCTAGAATATTGTGTTTCAATTAAAAAGTGCCAGAACCCACCTAGTTAGATTGTCTTTGATGGATTCGGCACCTACTTTTTATCGTTTATACGTTGGTATACAGGCATTGTAAGGCTCACGGTGGTTCCTTTACCCTCTTCACTCTGAAACTGAATTTCTCCGTTATGCTCTTTAATTATTTTAAAGCTTACCATTAAACCAAGGCCCGTACCTCCTGATTTTGTTGTATGAAATGGATTACCAAGTAATTCAAGATGCGCTTCCGGAATGCCATATCCTTCATCAGTTATAGTTATTTTAATCTTATCACTTTGTAAGCTTTCTACCTTTATGGTTATTTTTCCACCATCTGGCATAGCTTCCATACCATTTTTAATGATATTGATTAATACTTGTTTTATTTGCTGTGAATTACATTCAACCTCGGGAATATCCTTATCTATTTCATTATTAATTGTAATCGTATCTTGTGTACCATTATGATTCAAAATTTCAACAACATAGTTAATCATTTCATGTATATCGTTCTTCACAAAAACAGTGTCTTTTGGCCTCCCAATAACAAGAAGATCATCAAGTATTGAACTAATTCTCTCAATCTCATCCGTCATTATTTGAAAATACTGATCTTCTGGGTACTTTTCCTTTTGCAACTGTGTTAATCCCTTAAGGGATGTTAGTGGATTTCTTACTTCATGGGTAATCGAAGTAGCCAATTGTCCTACTATAGCCAGTTGTTCAGACTGTTGCAACTCTTCTTTTATCTTTAATCGCGCTTCAAGGTTTGAATAAAAACGAGTTAAATATATGTAAGATAGTATAGCTAAGAAACTGTATAAAACAATAGGTAATAACACTTCTAAATACTGAAATAGTAGACCTATAATAATATATTTACCAATAATTCCAACTAATGTGTAATAGAAGTATCTTTTATTAATAAATAATGATGAAAAGAATATAAACACTAATTCAACGGCACTTCCAGTTGCAAATATATTCGTTGTTCCATAATAAATAAGAAAATTATTAATAATATCGATAACAATAAAACTGAATAAATATACATACTTAACGGCATATACTTTTTCTGTCTTAATTAAATAAAAGGTAGGAATTAGTAAAGGTATGAATATGATGTAAAACCATATGCCAAATCCTCCTGTAGTTATTTCTTTTGGTACATTATATGCTAACGGTGCAGCATAGTTGTACATTAAGTCAAAACCAATAAGAAACAAATAAAAAATGGTTAAAAACAACTTTAATCCTTTAACTTCTTCGTCTTGTAATAGATTGTTAATCGTTTGCTTACTCATAAAGTTACTCTCCCGTATTGAATTTGCTTGACAAAAAATTACGGTTCCTATAAATACTATCATATCTTAAAATAGGAAGTAAGTGGGAAATATTCGTAGATTTTTGCATTATTTTGTAACTTAGACTATCGATACGCGTTGTACTATGTCGAATATTGCGGCTATTTATCTTTCTTTCATTTATGTTATTTGTTTAAATATAAAATAATAATTAACTATTTCCATACTGAATTTCTTGATTTGCAACTTTCAATCATCACACCTATAACCTGAAAATAAAATACCCCCACACAAGATCAATGATTCAGTTTCAATGGGAGAACACCATGTTCCTCATTATTATATTTCCATTAAAAATAGAAGAGTCTAAAACCTTTAAGCAACAAGGATTCAGACTCTTCTCAAGAATGATTCCGACTGGGCTCGAACCAGCGACCTCTACCCTGTCAAGGTAGCGCTCTCCCAGCTGAGCTACGGAATCGTTATATTAATGTTTCTGGGATAATTATTATAATATAAATAACTGTAACACTTGTCAATATAAAATTGCATACATATATATTAACAAGCTTTGTTGCACAAGTATTTTTTGAGATATTACTAAACTTCAATCTATGACTGATGTGCAACTTACGATTTGAAAGCAACATTCATTAATTCTAATAGCAATTTTAAAATACGGGTCAGTTCTCCTAATGAGAAGCTGACCCTTAACTAGTCTATTTATAATTACTTTACACAGCTATCTACAACAACATTTGGTTGTTATATAGTCGGCATGAATTAGTCACTAATATGTTATGTTGTTATCATATTAGCAATTTCTTATATGTATGTCAAAACTCTTATTTGCAGATTATTAAAAAATAACCTAATCTTTTATTACAGCATTGTAATACTCGTTACAATCCATCCAAGATTGACTAGGTGTACCAAAACATTCCATATTTTCACTGTAGGAAGGCATTTCCATACACTCTTTCTATCTATATCTATCAATAGATACCACATCTACTCTAGTATTTACTATTTTTTGGTTAGTGAATTACTATGTTACAGCTGATAGCCTTAAGTAGAAAGCTAGTCTACTAGGAGGTCATCAACGAATGAAAATTATTAAAAGCTTACTATTGACAGCCGCTATTACTTTAGGTGTATGTACGTTGCCAAATGGAGCAGACGCGGCATCCTATAAAGTCCAGTCTGGAGATTCGTTTTGGAAAATTTCAAATAAGTACGGTGTGTCTCTTTATACGTTGCAAAAAACGAATAACCGCCTAGGTAGCAGTCTTTTATATACTGGTGAAACGATTGTAATTCCGGGTTCAATCTCTCAATCTGATAAGGAATTAATGGCAAAACTTGTTCATGCTGAGGCAAAAGGAGAACCCTATGCAGGGAAGGTTGCGGTAGCTACAGTTATTCTTAACCGCGTCGATCATACTGAATTCCCTGACACAATAAAAGGTGTTATTTATGAGCGCTCATCAGGTGGATACTATGCCTTTACACCTGTTCAAAATGGTTACATTAACAATGCAGCTGATGCAGAAGCAATCCGTGCAGTAAATGAAGCATTGGCATTCCGTGGAGAAGGAAGTGGCTCTATCTACTTCTATAATCCTAGAACAGCAAAAAGCAACTGGATTCTTTCTCGTGAAGTAACAATAACGATCGGTAATCACCGTTTTGCTAGATAAAAAACATAGACAAGGACGTACCAGGATAACCTGATGCGTCCTATATCACTTACATAACCCAATCCGTTCGATTGAGTACTCTAAATTCATTTTTTATCTTTTTCCTTCGAAAGATATTCACGATCCGAAGCCTGTGGCGGTCGTTCAAACCAACCATTCTTAATCATTAAATTTGCTCCATCCTCAGCAAACAATCCGATGTCTTTAATATCTTTTGCGTACATGGCAGCGATATCTCGTCGGAAACTAAGTGCTAAAGAGCCGCCAGAATTGCCAATTGACAATGCATTTAATGTCGTTGTTTGAAATAACATGAGCTTGTCAGAGAACGGAGAAATTGTAGAGTTAGAAACCTCTGAATCCCATGTCATTGGAGCAGGAAGTGTACTCTCTTCAAAGATTAATCGATACTTTCTTAAGATTTTCCTAGCTAGTTCCTGTCCTCTAATGAAATAATTTCTCAATTCTTCTGAATTTGCAACCTGCGAAAAGCCAATCATTAACGCTTTTCCATACGTATTATTTGTATAATTCATAAAAATGTGAGCTGCTTCATCCGCTGTAATCGTTCTTTTTTCACCAAACCATCCACGTAAGAAGCTCTGCTTTTCAACAAAATTCGCTCTGTCGGGAAAATCCATATAAGGAGCACGGACAAAAATACCCTTTGATAACATAATCGCTTTTGTTTCATCTTCTAAATCAGCTGATTCATTTAGATAATTTCTGTACAATTTTCTAATGTCCTCTCTCGCAGCCATAGAGAAGGCTGCACCATTAGCAACGATACCTGCTTCACCTAAATTACGAAGGAAATAAAGCATATATGTATCCGAAAACAGTCGTGGAGCTGTCACATTGACATCTTCACTTGAAAACCCAATCGGTACAGGAAATTTTTCATCATTGAAAATATCGGTTAACGTTTTTATGTGATGTTCAGACATCTTAAGTGCTTTCTGAACTACACTCTTTACTTCTTTATCCTCTACTTTTTCTGAAAAATATTGTAATACCGGTAGTGAAGCACTTTCCATCATGTAACTACTCCACAAGGAACCAATTTCGGATGATGCTAACTTAATATTGTGTTTCATCATAATTTACCCCCTATTTTTTTACATTTATATTGCGATAGTCTTTACTACTTTGATAAATATATGAATGTAAACGGGGTATTTCTGGCAAAATCATCTTAACCGTGTTGTAATATCCAAAAGTTATTGGATGTGCTTGGTACTTCGGTAGCATAATAAAGAAAAGAATTATTAAATGAAGGAGATTTTATGACAAGCAATATTGAAATGATGTGGGATGTCGTAGAATTACATAAGAAATTTATACAAGCTGATTTTCAAAGATGGATTACCTATGAGCTCTTTAGTTGGTCATGGTGGTTATTAGTGCTTTTCTTAATCATTCCTTGGATAATTTGGATCAAGTTTTTTGATCGTAAACGATTCATGGAAATCATCTTGTTTGGCGCTTTAACTGTTATACCAACCACATACTTAGATGCGATTGGAAGCGATTTAGGATTCTGGATATATCCGACTGAATTAATACCAATTACGCCGAGAGCGATTGCCTTTGATATGTCACTTGTTGCTATAACCTATATGCTGTTATATCAGTACTTTACAACCTGGAAATCTTTCCTCATTGCTCAGGTCATTATGGCATTACTTTTTGCATTTGTGGGAGAGCCCTTAAGTCATACTTTGAACTTAGTCCTTTACATGAAATGGGTTTACCTTTATTCCTTTATTTACTATATCATTATTGGGATAGCCTCTAAAGCAATCTTGGAAAAAGCAAAACAAATGTACCCACCATATAATTCTTGATTGCAAAAAAAGGAGTCAATTGCATAGTTACCTTACACCAAGCAATTGCGATCTACATATTAGATGCAATTCAACCATAGAATTTCAGTGTTATGAAATCGACTAAGATAGCGAGCTGAAAAAACGAGAGAATTTCGAAAGGTTTTTCTTAGATTTTTTTCTTTACCAGTTAATCCTGATGTTCAATACTTCTCGTACATAATCCACCCAGGAAACAAGATATTAAAATATAAGAGGTGAAAGAAGTTGCGAAAAACAATCATTGCAGTTGTCCTAGTATTATGTTGTTGTCCGATATCTTCTGTCGTGTCCAAAGCAGAACTAGTAAAAGCTGTGTTTATGAGAGATAACAATGTATGGCTGTTACATCAAGGCAAGGAAAAACAAATTACCAACTCAGGTTCTGTTTTTTCTACACCAAGCTGGTCTCATGATGGACAATGGCTATTATACCAACAAGAAGCTCAAGCTGAATTTCAAGAAGTTGGAATGCAGCTTGAGCTTTGGGCTTATCATGTCGATACTGGGAAAAAGCAAAAAATTTTCTATCATGCTTTTTCACCATTATGGTCCTCTAAAGAAAATCTGATCGCATTTAACGCACAAGGAATTTTGAACATTTCAAATCTGAATTCTTTTAACAATGTCGCAACTGGCGTAAATAGTTATACATGGTTACCGGACGCTACTGGCTTCTTGTTATCATCATCAGCTGTGTTGCGACCAGATGGATGGACAAGTCCGATTCTTTTCACTAAAAATATAAACTTTGATCACGATGACCTTGTATTTAATGGTGTTGAAAAGATGTTTACCATACCAAAGGAAATCGAACTTGGTAACCAAAAAATCAATTCAATAAATGCTAGTAGCTTTGAATTCTCTCCTAGCAATCAATGGATATCCTTTATCGTTTCACCAACAGCCTCGTTGTCGATGGATAGTAATGTACTCTGCGTGATTTCAAAGCATGGGGATGATTTTCACGTGTTGGATGAGGTGATTTTTGGTGTTGGTGAACCCAAATGGGCACCAAATAGCGATACCATTGCTTTTATTGCTGGTGGGGGTAGAATTGTTTTTGGTTTTAAAGACAAGCAAATAAAAGTAAAGGAAATGCCCACAACAGGAACGTACACACCTGAAAATTATGCAGAATTAGATTTTGATTGGGTTTCAGATTTTTCACTTGTTACTGCTCGAATCGAAGAACAAGAATGGTCGAATGATTTTAGTAAGCATCCATATCCTGCGTTGTACCTCATAGATCTAAACAAAAATACCCAAACAAAAATAACAAATCCGCCGACAGGATACGGTGATTACAATCCGCAATATTCGAGATCGCTAGAGAAATTAGTTTGGTTAAGAGGTACATCAATTACGATAAAAATCAGGAATTATGGAAAGCTAATCCTGATGGAACAGAAACCGTACCCTGGATTAAAAATGTAGATGCCATTGTTTTTTATGAACCTAACTAAGAAGTTGACAACTATCTTTTCACAGTGTCTTTAAAACATATATTCAAATCATTGCTGAGTATGAACATCAGCAGCTAATAACCGCATTTATTTAACTCGGTGAAATAATAATATTGACTTGCCAGGAGCTATACGTCTTCGATTCTTGTCTAATTAAATAGACGCTTGGAATATTCTCCAAGCGTCCGTATCAAGCACTCTAGTTATCCGCCCATTTTTCTGCGAGTCACACTAGCTTTTTTCGCTTGCTGACTTTTCATTTGAGGCTTTGAGCCATTGCTAAAGCTTGAATTATTACCACCGTTTACTTGTGCCTGTTTCTTACGTTCAAGTTGTAACTTCATTTTTTCTTGAACGGTTAATTTTTTTGTTTCTTGTGCATCATTGTTTTCTATATTAGACATCATTTGTCACCTCAATTTTTACTCATCATACAGCATAATTATAATACATTGCATCTAAAATAGCATCTTAATTTTTAAAAATAACCTTTAAAATGATTCTTTCCCACTGTTGCCACGACAACAATTGTTTTATCCGCAATGTAGTAACTAATCCCTTTCCAATTGGATATCGTAGTTTTTTCACTTGTTTCATTTGGGCCAACTTAGTTATAAGCTTGGCAACCAAAATCGGATCTTCATGCTTTGTCTTACCAGACTCCAACGAGTCAGTAATCCTTTTCATATAGCTGTAGTATGGAGATTTTTGATTCGTTGATTGCTCTACAATTTCCATCCCAGAGCCCCAAATATTTGTGCTAAATGACCCCGGTTCTACAAGCGCAACGTTCACACCAAATGGTTTCATCTCTAATCGTAAACTCTCTGTGTAGCCTTCAAGCGCAAACTTGGATGACACATATGCAGACAAACCTGGAAATGCAGTTCGGCCACTCACACTACTCACATTAATAATTGTTCCACTTCCTTGCTCTCGCATGAGTGGTAATACGACCTGCGTGACAGCCATAACACCGAATACGTTTGTTTCAAATTGTCTGCGATACGTACTTACTTCAATATGTTCGGCGAAGCCACCAATCGCAAAGCCAGCGTTATTTATTAAAACATCTATTTTGCCAAGTGTTTGTATCTTTTCTGCAAAACTTGCAATCGATGCTTCGTCTGTTACATCTAGTTGACAAGGATGGATTCGGTCTAATATCCGTTGATCTGTTGTGTGCAATCTAAATACATCAGCTTTTTCGATGTTACGCATCGTTGCTAGCACACTAAATCCTTGCTTAGCAAGTTCCAATGTTGTTAATAAACCAAAGCCACTGGAAGAACCAGTAATAATAGCTATATTCCCCAAAAATCTGCCTCCTTATTATTTCATTTAATTTTCATAATTAACACACGCTCAGTGGAGAAAGGCTGATCCTATTATATGTGGCGATGAATAGCTGAAATCAAGAATTTGAAATTGATTAATTCACTATTGTTATATATTCTCTTCAGTACAAGTATATCCGATTATTCGTTGTATAGGAATGATACGTTAACATCCATGTTGGTATTAGATATGGTAAACTAAATGTATGTAATTTTAATTGGAAAATCCGTAGATTAAGAGGTGTGTACATTGGGTAGAAAGGGAAAGATGATAGAAAGGCAACTAAATAGTAGCTACTTAGACGAGACGATGACAATAAAATGCTACTTGCCAGAAGTTTTTACACCACTTGGTAACTATCACATTTGTATCATGCAAGATGGGGATGATTATTTTCGTATGGGAAGGGTTGCAACAGTGAGTGACAAGCTTCATGATGACGGAGAAATCGAACCGACTGTTTTTGTCGGTATTCATTATAATGATAAATACGATCGTAAGGAAAAATACCACCCGACAGGATCAAAGCAAAAAGCATATATTGATTTTCTTGTCCGGGAAGTTGTTCCGTTATTAGATGAAGAAATACCTTCTGATCAAGTTGGGGCAAGCCGAACATTAATGGGAGATTCACTTGCAGGTACATTGGCGCTCCAAACGGCAATCACATATCCGCAAACTTTTGGTAAAATTATTATGCAATCACCATATGTCGATAACACGGTTCTGGAAATGGTCGAGCGAGCAGATACGTCTGTTAGTCTTTCGATTTACCATACCATCGGCACAGATGAAACAGTTGTAGAAATGTCGACAGGTGGAGAAATGGATTTTCTCACACCTAATCGTAAACTTGAACAATTACTTAGCCATAAACCATTCAATTACAGCTATTATGAATTAGACGGTCCTCACACATGGAAGCCATGGCAGACGGATCTACCAAGAGCACTAACAAGCATGTTTGGTTAGTGTGGTATTTTACGATGCTTTCGATAGCATCACTTGCTCATTCGCCTGGTATAATATAGGATAATAACACAACGAACAGTAAAAAGGAGGCTATTAAAAATGAGATATGGTATCGTTATATTTCCATCGAAACAACTACAGGATGAGGCTAATTCTTATCGAATGCGTTATGACCCACATTATGCATTAATACCACCACATGTAACGCTTAAGGAACCATTCGAAGCGAATGAGGATGATTTGAAGCAAATTATTCCTGATCTTAGGAACATTGCTAAAGAAACGAAACCCTTTCCTTTGACTGTAAAAAAAGTAAGTTCATTCTTTCCAGTGACAAATACAATCTACATGAAAGTAGAACCGATTGAGGCATTGCTTGATGTAAACGAACGACTTCATTCTGGAAAGTTGCCAAAAGATCAAGCTTTTGCATTCGTACCGCATATTACAATTGCCCAGAAGCTTTCCGATGATGAGTTTTCTGATGTATTTGGAAGCTTGCAAATGCAGCAGTTTGACTTAGAAGAAACAGCGGACCGTTTCCAATTAATGTATCAATTAGAAAACGGATCATGGACAGTATTTGAAACTTTTAAGTTTGGTGAGGAGTAAACACGAGAAATGGAAATAACAATTGTAGAAACAGACAAACAAAAAAATGATGCATACTATGTTAGAAATACGGTATTTGTACAAGAACAAAACGTGCCACCAGAGTTAGAAATTGATGATTTAGAAGCAGAAGCTACTCATTTTGTCGGATACGTAGACGACCAACCGATCGCAGCTGGTCGTCTACGGCTCGTCGATGATTATGGAAAACTAGAACGAATTTGTGTACTAAAGGAATACCGTGGTCTTGCTTACGGACAAAAACTC
Organism: Radiobacillus sp. PE A8.2; assembly: GCF_045635475.1. Taxonomy (NCBI): domain Bacteria; kingdom Bacillati; phylum Bacillota; class Bacilli; order Caryophanales; family Bacillaceae; genus Radiobacillus; species Radiobacillus sp. PE A8.2. The sequence continues at coordinate 30,447 of NZ_JBJGXI010000026.1, forward strand.
ATATCTGCTATGGAGGCACATATTCAAACGAGCGGATACCCAAAAGTGAAATTAAATGCACAAACACATGCAGAGAATTTTTATAAATTCATCGGTTATGAAACAGTTTCGGATCAATTCATGGATGCTGGTATCCCACATGTAACGATGATTAAGCAATTATAACATTCAAAACTAATGGTAAAACACACGTGATATTTGATAATTTCGTGTGTTTTTTTTATGTTGTTGGCTGGAAATCGTCTAGCACTTTTCACTTATTCTAGTATGAATTCATCATCAATTGTCTATCATGATGAAAGAAAGAATAAAAGGTGGGGTTTTATGGATCATGTTATGCCTTTACTAGTGGAAACATTATTTGGCTTCTTCGTGCTATTTGTCGTCACGAAAGTATTAGGCAAAACACAAATCAGGCAATTAACTGCTTTTGACTTTATTGCTGCACTTATTTTAGGTGAATTAGTTGGTAATGCATTATTTGATGATGAATATGGATTATTTGAAATTGGCTTTGCAGTTTTCCTTTGGGGAGCATTGCTTTATATTACCGAAATAATAACGCAAAAATTCAAGCGAACACGTGCCTTGTTCGAAGGCAAACCAACAATCATTATCCATAAAGGAAAATTACAACGTGAGGCAATGGCCAAATCAAAATTGGACATTAATCAATTACAGCATTTACTTCGTGCAAAGGGCGCATTCTCTGTAACAGAAGTTGATTATGCTGTTCTTGAAACGGATGGTACAGTTTCCGTATTAAAGAAATCATTAGATCAGAACCCCTCACGAAAGGATTTTAATCTGATGGAAGAAAAGGTAACCCTGTCAATGACTCTCGTGTGTGACGGTGAAATCTTTCTAGATAATTTATCGGAAGCTAATCTTGATCAACAATGGCTTGATAATGAATTAAAAAAGCAAAAAATCAATTCAATAAAAGATGTTTTCTATGCTGAATATAAAGAAGGAGAAGCCTTACATGTACAAGCGTACTAGGCTCCTCCTTTTTTCTAGTTAAACTATTTTTATCTGTTGGCAATAAAAATCCATCTACCACCGGTAATATGATGGGAAATTTTTTCTTTTTTGATTAAGGCAAGCAGATAACTGGTTACCGCCGTTCTCAACAACACCCATTGTGAAAGTAGTTTTTCGCCTAGACCAAAATGCTGACACATCTCAGCTACAATCGTTTCGTGACTGATTCCGTTAGGGTATTCTTCCACTTTAGCCTCAACCCAATTTAATAACTTTTCGTGATAGTTAATATTAGCTTGCACGGTTTTATTAAAATCCTCCTCATATTCGCCATGCCCCGGAACAGCGCCTTGGCACCTTATTTCAGTTAATTTGTTCAAACTCTCAATCGCTAAATCTGCATCCGTCATATATGGTAACTTATGCTTATGTAAGTATTGTTCACTTAAATATGCATCACCAGCAAATAAAATATCATCGATTAAAATTGCAAGCTGGTAATGGGTATGACCTGGGAGATTAACAGTTTCAAAAGAAAAATCCCCAACTTGGTAGTGTCCTTCCTCAATGACTTGATCAATTGTGATTGGATTTCCTTCTAAAAATTTGTTCCGTAAATCCTCTAACGGTTCATTACCGCCGAATAAATAGATTGGTTCCATAATCGGATAACGCATAACCGCTTCCTCAAAAATCGGAGCAATTGTATGTACTTCAAACTGTTGTTGTAAGTATTGCGCACCCCCAAAATGATCAGCATGGGCGTGTGTAACAAACAAGTGCGTTATCGGTAACTCATGCTCCCTCAACTGCTTAATTACTTTTTTCATTGCAGATTTATCAATCCCCGCATCAATTAACATCCCCTCCTCGCCAAGATGCACATAGCCAATGTTGACCGGTCCGTGGAAATAAAAACATGTTTTATTCAATTGTTGAAATTCCATATTATTTCTCCTTGTTGAAATTCTTTGTTAACAAATACCACATTATATTATTGCATATTTTATTAGCAATATTAAGTTAAGTACAATTCACTACTCCATGTAATCTTCTATCTGTTTTATTGCTTTGCTAAATTCTTTGTTCCAAAGATCAAATTCTGTCTGAAATTCATTCATCTGCTTCTCGGGGCGTTGCAACCATTTTTCGTTTTTATACAAATGCTTGTCGATCGCTTTTATATGCTTCATCCACTTTAAATCTGGGATTTCATTAGTCATTTTTGTTAACCTCCATTATGTTTACTTATATTTTTAAACAGCTAGAAAAAACGCGCTGAATCTGCCTAAACAAATTAAGTTACTAAGCTTCTTACGCTTTTCATCCGTTCGTAAAAGAAAGAATAGGCAACCCTGGGAGTTGCCTATCTTATCATATTATATCCAAGAAAAAGGTCTTTTTTCTCCTTCATCATCGTCTTTATAATCGTCTCTTTCTTCTTCTACGGATTCTACTTCATCATGTTTTTCATGTCTTTCTTCTTCTACAGCTTCCACTTCTTCTCTTCTAGGTCCAAAGAATGGGTCAACCGGACGACGACGCTTTGGTGGTTCGATCGTTACGTTATCTGCTTTAATTACTAAATCTTTAACGTAGATAACTTTTTTCTTCTTTTCAGACATAAAGATTTTCACTCCTTTGTTGAAAACTTAATCGATATATTCTATGTGAATGTCCTGCATTTGTAATGGACATTCGCCCGATTCTTGTTAACATACGATTTTTTCAAACATTTTTTCAAGAAAAGGTGTTTGCCCACACACTACGGCCGATAATACATACTCTATTAAAGACAAATAAGTCAATAATTATGGAAAGGGGTTAGATACAATGTCTTGTGGAAGTGAATATCACACAGGTAACTGTGTATGCGACATTTTAAGAGATATTGCTGATGCTCAGTCTGACATTATTAGTGATTGTACGACTAGCTGTGAGCAGTCAATTGCCGATTTATTAGGTGATTCTTCTCCTTCAGCTAACGATTTAGACACAGTACCAGTTCTACTTTATTGCAAAGATTGTAAACCATTTAAAGGATTTGGTGCACCTACAGGAGCAATCAACGACGTAACATCAAGCTTTTATTTCCGCGTTAAAACAGTAGATGAAGATTGTTGTGCTGTATTAGAATTATTGCGTGACCCTAACGATCAGGACGACACACCAAGATCTCCAGTAGAGCAGTTTACTGGTAATTTAGAGGCAACTGGCATCTGCATTACTGTAGATGTAAAATGCTTCTGCCACATTACTTGTTTACCTGCTATTAGCGCATTGTAATTTAACGCTAACTAACAGAAGTAATTGGGTCTGCCTGTCTAGGGCAGACCCTTTTTTCATTAAAAACTACTATTCTAAAAACCCATTAATCTAATGTCAATTATCTCATCTATATCTAATTCAATTTTCTTTCTGCCTCTAATCACTACCATAAATACAACTTTATTATCATAATCATAAATTACGCCCCGATAAGATTGTTCTGCTGTTTTCACTTCACATTTCATCTTAGGCACCTGTTTTGGAAGACTTACGAAATAGTTCACTTTTTCTTCCACAGTCATATCTCTAAATCGTTTTCGGTTAGATTGCTCTGTTCCCTTCTCTTCACTTTCCTCTAAGTTGTAATCATTATGCTCATCTAATTCTCGGTCGACAACTCCCTTTTCTACCTCTGCTTCTATTGCAGGTTGTTCTGATTCTTGTTTCAGCTTCATCTTTTTTCTTCTTATTGTTTTTTCATTGGAAGCTGTTGCATCCGCACTTTGTTTATCTATCGTTCTTTTTTTTGGAGTTCGATAACTAGACTGCATGCTAGCAGATGGTTTTTCTAACTTCGGTTGAGTAATATAAAGCATTGGATTATGCAAATGCTTTTTTCTTTTTTTGGGCATAAATAGCTCCCTCCCCTTTTCGCTACTCTTCACGACAGTATATGTAGATGGCTATGATGTGTGCCCAGTTTTTATATTAGATTTTTGCAATCAATTATTAAATAACTGATGATTAACTATAAGAGGAGAGATAAACATTTACTCTGTTTAAAGAAGTGGTTGCTATTTTTTTACTCTGGAAATAAGATGTAATTATATACTATACGAGGAGGAGACAGATGAAGCACTATATATTGTTCTATTCGATACTATTTGGACTAGGTCTTCTATTAGGATTTTTGCAGGTGGACCTCATTTTATCATTTATTATTATATTATTGTTTGGACTACTATTTGTTGGGATCACTTTTCATCCAATATTAATAACGAAAAATGTTGAAAAAACAGAAAATTATTTGATGAATAATAAAAAAAATCCGGTTTACCATTTATATTATGCAATCTCAAACAAGCTAGATAATGAAGTTGAAGATGCAATGGCTCGCGCATTAGCAAAATACAAACGACCGAATAAGGTAGCTATCTTTCAAGTAATCTATTCCATGTATCATGATGATCTTGATAAGGCAAAACAATACGTGGAATTTATTCCTCAAAAAAATTATCAACTTTATTACTATGCATCGATTTTAATTGAGGAAAACAACTTGGACGACGCAACTATTGCCGCTAAGGAACTCCGTGCTTCCGAATGGATGAAGTCAATCATTCTGGGTGAAATCGAACTAAAACAGGAAAACCAAAATGAGGCTAAGCAATATATTCAAAAAGCATTTGATAAAACAAGAGGGATGCAAAGATATAGTATTTACAAGCATTATCAAGAATTGTTGGAGAAGTAAAGAGGTGATACATACTTGCAATTTAGTAAATTTAAAGCAACATTAGAAAGCTTTTTATGTGAAAAATTAATTGGACGCGTGAAAATAAACGCTGCTGTCTATCGAAAAACACATGATCAAACAGGACGTGTATGGATCTCCTTTGATAAACAGGAGATTCTACATGCCTCTACGATAACTTATGAAATGATGCATTCAAAAGTATATAATCAATTAATTGAAGAAAAGCGTTTAAAGCCAATTCCATATAACCAAGATTGGAAAGTGATGTTAGCGTCGGAGAAACGAAAACAGTTGGTGCACGCATCCGACCAGGCAGAGCAACAGCTAATGGAACAAGAAATTTTTAGTGAATATGATGTCTACAATGCACTGTTGCACTATCATTGTTTATCAATCGAACAGGCTTTGAATTCCGATCATACAATCGTAAAGGCATATGCTATGTTTGATAGAAGATTAGGAAAAAGAAAGCTACTAAAACTTATGCCTGTTACAGTTGGACATCCTTTAATTGCAAAGTTTTATTCAATTCGTTGTACTATTGAAGGTATTCGATTCAATGAAAAAAACCTTGCGGAAAGTTAATTCCATCAAGGTTTTTTTGGTTCATTTCGTAAAGTGTGTTTGTTGAACGTCATAGTTGAAGTAAACTCCGTCGTAGTACTCGTGATTTCCGCTCCGGGCAGTCGCTTTCCGCGGGCACGGCTTCAGCTAACTCAGAAGCAAATGTTTTCGGTGGGACGAGTAATCGCAGTCCCAAAATGCGCTTCTGAGTGGATCTTCAGCTCGCGCTGTCCCGCAGGAGTCGACTGCCCGGAGCTCCAATCACCCGACGCAAAGAGAAATCCCGTTAGCAGCGGAGGAAATCCACTTCGACTCCTGCGGGAATAGTGGACTAAGTGAGACCCCACAGCGCGAAAGCGCGAGGAGGCTCACTAGCCCCCCGCGGAAAGCGAAGTGGATTTCCGGAGCGGGTTAACCACTCTCCAAGTTACGACGCATATTAGGATATTTTCCGCAATAACAACAAACTTTAAAAAACAGCTTTTTTAAGACAATCCTAAAATGTTGTAACCAGAGTCAACGTGTATAATTTCCCCAGTTACGCCACGAGAAAGGTCACTTAATAAATAATAAGCTGTATCTCCTACCTCTTCTTGTGTAACGGCACGACGAAGTGGAGCTTTTTCTTCAATTTCTTTTAGTACAGAGTTAAAATCACCAATCCCTTTAGCTGATAACGTACGGATTGGTCCAGCAGAAATAGCGTTTACGCGAACTCCGTGCTTACCAAGATCATTGGCGAGATACTTCATGCTTGCATCCAGACTTGCTTTTGCCACACCCATGACGTTGTAGTTTTGTACAACACGTTCGCCACCTAGGTATGTTAACGTAACAATACCGCCACCCTCTGTCATTAATGGCTGTGCCGCTCTTGCAACAGCAACTAATGAATAAGCGCTGATATTATGAGCAAGTAAATAGCCATCACGGCTTGTATCAACAAACTCACCTTTTAAGTCTTCCTTATTTGCAAATGCAATACAATGCGCCAATCCGTGAATAGTACCCACATCTTGCTTGATCTGATCAAATGCTGCTTGAACACCTGCATCATCGGTTACATCACATTCGTAAAACAAAGCGTCCTGGCCTTCTAGCGTTTCAACAAGATCTTTCACCGGTTTTTCAAAACGCTCATTTGCATATGTGAAAATTAATCGTGCACCTGCTTCATGCAACGAACGTGCAATTCCCCATGCAATACTTCGTTTATTAGCTACACCCATGATCACATATGTACGTCCTTCTAATGAAAAGTTCATTAGTATCCTCCTTGGAAAACCATTAATTTTTATAACTTGTTATTAGTACCTACTACTATTTTATCTTATCTAGTTCTCAAACTCAATCTGTATCACAAAAATTCTAACATATCTTCATTTATCATAATACATAACGAAAATCACAGGACGACCGTTTCTGGGAATCAAACCCAAGAAAACTTCTTGTTTCTGCTGTTTAGATATATTGTAGCTTTCCATAGTGAGATTACTCGTTCCACCGAAAACATATGCATATACCTCTTGTACAATGGTGAGGAATTTATCCTTAGTTGTCGGACGCTAGAGCTAGCCACTAATGAATTTTATATTCGAACAAAAGCGCAAGCGCCCGTTTAGCGACGTATGGACTGGACTGAACCGTAGGAGATAAAGGAAACACGGTGAACAAAGTGAACCGATGTTGACTTATCGTACGGAAGCGGGTGTTGTCTCACTAGTCGCTGGGTGCTGGAGCTGGATGTGGCTAAATAACTTAGTAAGATATCTACAGTTGTTTAATTTTATAATTTCCTAGACAATCAAAAAACCTGCCCCATTCGTAATTGGGCAGGTTAGTATATTAGCTAAATTCTAATGTAATCCTTAATTCTTCCACATATTCCTGTGAACCTGTTACAATCAGGCGATCACCCAACTTTAATTCTGTATCACCGTGTGGAACAATGGAATCTTTCCCACGAAAAATACGAACCATGATAACGTCACCTGTAAATGGAAATTCTCTTAAGGTAATACCGCTGTATAAAGGATTATTCATGTTAATTTCATACAAAGCACTTTCCTGTGTTGTTAAAATATCAACTACATGTGGTGCAACGATTAATGCTTTTAACAGCGTTTTTGTTGACAATATAACCGAAAATACGTGGATGCCCTTCTCTTTTAAAGCTATATCAGTCTGTGCTGATTCCGCTCTAGCAATAACACGCTCTATGCCTTGTTCTTTTGCATAGATCGCAATTTCTGCATTTTTTGCCTCATCCCCGGTTGTTACTACTAGCATATCGACATCAAATACACCATTCTCAATTAATGTGTCTAGGGAATAATCATTTAACTCCGTAATATCAAATACGGATCGTGTAATTTTATCATCAATTTTTTCTAATTTAGCATGGTACAAGTGAGCTTCAAATAATGATTGGTCCAATTCACGAACAACTGGTAAAGTTGCTTGATTAGAACCAACAAAAGACACGATTTGCTTATGATCATCATCCACCTGACGCACATAAAATTTCTTAAAGAAAGGTGGTGTAATTATACAGGTAAGTACGGCTGTTAAGATTAGCGCACTTTCCATTTGGCTATCAATGACTCCAATTCGTTCACCAATTGTAGCGGCTGCGATCACGAGAGAAAGTGTTGAAGTTAGAATCATTCCCGAGCTAATTACTGCACGCCAGTCGTACCACTTTTTCATAATTAACACTGGTACTAATTTGGACAACAATAAAGCGATAAGCAGTAATGGAATAAGTAGCAACACCATTGGATCACCAAAAAGTGTCCATATGTCAATTTCCACACCAATCATCACAAAGAAGATTGGGATTAGAAATCCATAACCAAAGCTGTCCATTTTATGGACAAGATCCTGATTTGGTGACAGGAGAGAAACCAATGCACCAGCTAAGAACGCACCAAGTATGTTTTCAGCTCCGACAGTTTCGGATAAAGCTACTAAGAAGATAATTAATGTAAAGACGGCCCTTGTACCAATTTGGATCGTCCCTTTAGACATCGTTTCCACAAACGTCTGATTCCGGAAATACTTTCCAACGAAGTAAAGCAAAATCCCTGCTCCAAACAATATAAGTAATAACCACATGTTACCCGTTTCTTCTCCATATATGGAAACAAATACGGCAAGCAAGATCATCGTAATTAGATCAGCAATAACAGCAATAAGTAAAATCGTTTGACCAATTGTCGTCTTCATCGCTTGTGCTTCCTTAAGTGTTGGCACAACAACACCTAAAGAAATCGTTGATATGATCAATGTCATTAAAAAGACATTATCTATAAATCCAGACAGTACAAATAAATAACTTAGCAGTAATGACAAAATTAAAATTCCAATAAAAACAAAAGAAGCTAGAATTACTGGATTAGGAGCATTGGCAGTACCGTTATTCTTTTGTTTATGATGTTTCTTTTTATTAGCAAAAATCGAAAAGTCTATCTCTAATCCACTTAGAAACATTAAGAAGATAAATCCTAATGTTGATAATGTTTCAAGCCAATTGCTCTCTTCGACAATATTAAACCCACTATGACCAATGATTAACCCAATAATAATTTCTGCTACAACTACGGGTATTGCTTTCAGTCGTAGTCGGTGCATTAATATCGGTGTTAAAAATGCAGCGAGAATAACGATGACCAACGAGGTGACAGATTCCCCATGCTCCACCATACTTTATAAATCCCCCTTTATTTCAATAATACATCCATAAATACAGATGCCATACCAAAATATATTAATATAGAAATAATATCATTAATTGTTGTAATGAACGGTCCTGATGCAACAGCCGGATCAATTTTGAATCGGTGCATGATTAGCGGAACTATAGAACCTGCTAAAGTTGCTATAACTAGTGTAGCCATAATTGAAATACCGACTAACAATCCAAGAGCAAAACTGTTTTTCCATAAAAAGACAACCAACGTTATGATAATACCACAACATGTCCCTGTTATAAGCCCTGTACATGCTTCTCGTATAACCAGTTTCCATTTTCCTTCTTTTCCATAATCACCAGTTGCAATCCCTCTGACTGCAACTGCAAGGGCTTGGGTACCTGTATTCCCAGCCATACCTGCAATTAATGGGATGAAAATAGCTAAAACCGCAACTTCATCTAGGGTTGCCTCAAATTGCCCAATTAGACTAGCAGTAAGCATCCCTAAAAATGATAAGATAATAAGCCACGGAAGTCTTTTTTTTGCTGATGAAAAAGCACTGTCGTCCGGACGCTCTGTATCAGAAATACCTGCTAATTTTGAATAGTCATCGCTAGCTTCTTCTTCCATTACATCCATAATGTCATCAACAGTAATAATTCCTAATAAATGATTTTGAAAATCGACAACTGGAAGTGCTAGAAAGTCATAATCGCGCATCCGGTGCGCCACTTCTTCCTGATCTTCTCCCACATCAACGGACACAACACGATCACTCATTACATCAGCAATCAGCCAATCTCCTTCGGCTACGATTAAATCCCGAAGCGATATTACACCTACCAATCTTTTTTGATTGTCGACAACATAGTTATAATAAATCGTTTCCGCTTCTGGTGCTTCTTTCCGTAACTGTCTCATTGCTTCTTTAACGGTTTGTCCTGCATGTATAACTACAAATTCATTGGTCATGATACTACCAGCAGTTTTTTCTTCGTAATGAAGTAACTCTTTAATTTCTGCAGCAGCCTCTTTGTCCATGATCGTTAAAAAGCTCGCAACTTTATTTTTGTCTAATATATTTAAAATATCAACGGCATCATCCGTAGACATTTCAGCAAACACTTTAGCAGCAAAAATCGAATTCATTTCTATAAAATAATTTTCTACCACTTCAATATCTACATTCTCCATTACATCTGCTACTTCTTCTGGAGATAAATATGTATATGTACGATAACGAAGTTCCTCAGAAAGGCTTTCGAATACTTCTGCCTGATCGTAAGGATGCATTTCTAAAAATTCAGCTCTAAACTGGTCTATTTGTTCATTTAGTAAGGTTTCTTCTACCTTAGCAAGTTGTTGTTCTTTATCTTGTACTTCGATGTTTTCCATAACGATCCTCCCTATGGCGATAACTTGTTTATCGTAATTGTCCTTATTATTTTTGTCAACGCAGGAATTTGTCTTCTAAGAGAAAACTTTTCTTAAAAAATAGTTATTTATGATGTAAACTAAGATTAGTTGTTTTTAAAATATTTTTGAAGTTTTTTCAAAAAAGTAGTTTAAATTAGATTCCTAAGTTTTTAATTCAACAACTAATAATTCTTATTTTATATGAAAAAATAAATTGCAAACACTATTTTGTCTTATTTGCTTACAAATAAATTCTCCCTTTAGAAAGAGGAATAACTAGATGAACCGTAATAACACACAATACAACAATATAGATTACTCACTTATTTTTATCGTTTTATTACTCGGCATAATAAGTTGCTTCACTTTATATACGATTGAACCGACGCTACCTTCAAAATATGATGAATCAGATTTTTTCATCCATCAGGTAATATGGTACATTCTAGGCTCTATAATGATCGTGCTGATTATGTTAATCGATTATGATCGTCTACGGCAAATTGTTTGGTTTATGTATGGAGCAGGAATAATTGCACTTTTAATGTTACACTTCAATTTTCCTTCTACTATCGTTCAAGAAATAAACCATGCTCGGAGCTGGTTTATATTCCCTGGTGTTGGTACCATTCAACCAGCTGAGTTTATGAAAGTGGTTCTAAGCATAACGCTTGCCCATGTGATCGTACATCATAATGAAAATTTTAAGTATCGTACAACAAAAAGTGATTTAATATTACTTATTAAGATTATTTTACTCGCACTTCCCCCTATGATACTCATTGCGTTGCAACCGGATTTAGGAAGTTTTCTAGTACTAGTAGCAATTACAGCTTGTATTATTTTAGTGTCCGGGATTAGATGGAGAATATTATTTTCCATTGTTGGTATGGCTGGAATTGGAACTGCGCTAGTAATAATTGCTTATATGGTATCACCGGGAAAAGTACAAAATATCCTTAATAAAATTGGATTTGAACATGTTCAAAGTCGCTTTTACGGTTGGCTATACCCTGAAACCTATGGCGACTCGGGATATCAACTAATCCGAGCAAAGTTAGCAATTGGGTCTGGTCAAATGTCAGGAAAAGGTATTGGTGATTTTGAAGTTTTATCGATCCCTGAACGACACACTGATATGATTTTCACAGCGATAGCCGAGCAATTTGGCTTTATAGGCTCAAGTGTATTGATTACATTATTCTTCTTATTAATATACCGGCTTATCTATATCGGACTACAGAGTAATGATCAGTTTGGCAGCTTAATTATCACAGGTATTATAGGAATGTTTACTTTTCAAATTTTTCAAAACATCGGCATGTCAATACAGCTATTGCCAATTACCGGGTTACCACTTCCTTTTATAGGTTATGGCGGAAGCTCAACAATGACATATCTACTCGCAATCGGAATTGTACTAAATATTCATCATCGAACGAAGGAATATATGTTTGATTAGAATACCCTAGGGTGGTTAATGCTATAAATTGTAGCTGCAACCACCCTTTTTACATACCTAATATGAACAATGATGAAAGGAAGTGTGCAGATGAAAGTAGACATCATCGGTGATATTCATGGTTGCATGGATGAACTAACACAATTATTTGATGAACTTGGTTATCGTTGGGAGAATAATATACCAAAGCATCCTGAGAATAGACTGCCTGTTTTTGTGGGAGATTTAACCGACCGTGGTCCCAATTCAATTGCAGTAATCCAACTCGTCTACCGTCTCGTCATTGAAGAACAGCTTGCCAAGTACGTCCCTGGCAATCATTGTGACAAACTGTATCGGTATTTCCAGGGCAATAAAGTGCAGCAAAAGCACGGATTAGAGACAACAGTAGCAGAGTATCAAGCATTAAATAATAAACAACAAAAAAGTGTCCGATATCAATTCATGACATTGTACGAGCAGGCTGATTTATATATTGTTTTACACGATGTAAATGCAGTTGTAGCACATGCAGGTATTAGTGAAGAATTGATTGGTAAAACAAGCAAAAAGGTAAAAACCTTTGTACTATATGGGGATATTACCGGAGAGTCACACGAAGATGGACGTCCTGTTCGCAGAGATTGGGCTCAGGAGTATACAGGGTCACAATGGATTGTCTATGGACATACCCCTGTAAAACAACCTAGGATTATTAATAAAACGATTAATATTGATACAGGTTGTATTTTCGGCAATGCATTAACTGCTTTTCGTTTACCTGAAGAAATATGTGTTTCTGTTCCCTCAAAACAACCATATGTGGAAGAGAAATTTCGCTATTTTGACGTGTAGGCAAGCGTATTTATAACTACATGACCTTGAGGCTTCCAATGTGTAATACATGGAAAGCCTCATTTTAACAAATTTCACTTAGGTCATCAGGTAATTTAGATGTAAAATTCATTCGCTGTTTTGTCGTCGGATGGGTAAAGGATAATGATTTACAATGCAAAGCTTGTCGTTTTACAAACTCGATGCTGCCACCATACAAATCATCACCTGCTAAAGGGTGACCCCAATATGCAAAATGAACACGAATTTGATGGGTGCGTCCAGTTTCGAGTTTTACATCTACTAATGAGAATCTATCCGTTTGTGAAATAACTTGAAAATGGGTGATCGCACGTTGACCATTGCTTGTAACCATTCGCTCTATAATGGAATCATGCTTTCTTCCAATAGGTGCATCAATCGTTCCACTTCCCTCTGTAATCACACCTTCCACAATAGCAAAGTAACTACGATTTACCTTACCTGCTTTTTGGTCATTTGATAGAATCGAATGACTAAACCGGTGTTTGGCGACTAACAATAATCCGGAAGTATCTCTATCTAGCCTCGTGACAATATGCACAGTGAAATTTATATCATGCGCATCATAATATGCAATAATACCATTAGCAATCGTTCCAGTCATGTGATGAATAGAAGGAATACTTGCAATACCAGCTGGTTTATTAATAATGAGCACATCTTCATCCTCATAAATAATATCTATAGGGATATTTCCTGGTTGAATAAATGGTCCTCTTGCCTCTGGTGGAAAGTTAACCTCCACAGTATCACCGGGGCTTATTATTGCCCTCACGGTTGATAAATGACCATTGACTAATATACTTCCACCTTGAAATTTTATTGCTTTTATAATTCGACGTGATAGCTCTTTCTGTTTTAGATAGTCTCCTACACTAAGGCCTTCCTGCTGCTTTGTTACGGTCCATTTCACCTTGTTGTCACCTTTCTGGTGTTAAAAAACATGTTCATTTACCGTTCATCAGCAACGAACGAGTCGTGCACCCTTTTCCAAAACGGAAAAGATCTAAATCGAGCAAAACGGATCTTTTCATTTGCAACCGAGCATTCAATTGTTTTCACATTTGTATATGTCTTTGTAATATGGTCTATCGTAATTAAAAAGCTACGATCATCATGGATCGGTTTTAATTCGCACTTATGATGTTTTGGTAAAATAAGTGGAGAACCAATTGTACGGAATACACGATTATTAATCGATGCCATTTCCGCTATCTGAATCGATTCAAGTGATGGATGTATAATCGCTCCACCAAGCGCCTTATTATAAGCTGTACTACCCGACGGTGTAGAAATGCATAAGCCGTCACCGCGAAATCTTTCAAAATGTTCACCTTTAATAAGTAAATCGAGTACAACCGAACCATCAGCGGTTTTTACCGAACATTCATTTAAAGCTAAAAAGCGGTCAACCTGTTTCCCTTCCTCTGGGAAAATCTTCACTTCAAGCAACGGATACTCAACGACTTGGAATGGATTTTTTGCGATTTCAATGATTAATTTCTCCATTTCTTTTGGTACCCAATCAGCATAAAAACCTAAGTGACCTGTATGAATGCCAATGAATGCCGTCTTGTCTAAACGATGAATATATGTATGAAACGCTTCTAAAAAAGTCCCATCCCCTCCAACCGAGATCACAAGGTCTGGCTCTTCTTTATCGTAAACTAAATTAAATTCAAGCAAATATGATTTTATGTCTTCTTTTAACTTATTCGACTTTTCATCGCCCTTGGATGTTATCGAAAATTTCTTCACGTTCTATACTCCCCCTTATTTTTATCACTCTATAGGTTTATTCTTATTTGTGTGAAAAACACGTTGTGCTTCCTGAACCTCGTCTTTAATTTTGGACATTTCTTCATCTAATTTAAAGGCAGCCTCTGCCGCTCTTTTTAGTCTCGCCTTAATGTTTTTTGGAATTTGACCTTCATATTTATAATTTAAAGAGTGTTCATTTGTTGCCCAAAAATTCATCGCTAAGGTGCGAATTTGAATTTCGGCAACGACCTGTTTTTCACCACGAATTGTTTCAACTGGATATTCAATAATAAGATGAAAGGATCGGTACCCACTATCTTTCTTTTCTTCAATATAGTCCTTCTCTTCAATTATTGTGAAATCATTTCTTGTACGAAGCATTTCTACTATTGCATAGATGTCATCTACAAATTGGCAAACAACGCGCATGCCCGCAATATCCTGAATTTCTCTCTCTATCTTTTCCATTCCAATATTTCTTTGATATGCCTTGTCCAATATACTTGGTACAGGCTTAACTCGACCCGTGACAAATTCAATTGGTGAATGTTGTGACTCATATTCAAATTGGGCTCTCATCCCTTTTAATTTCACTTTTAATTCTTCTACAACTTGTACGTAAGGTGCTAAAAAAGCTTCCCAGTTCAATCGTTACACCACCTTATATTACCCTATTAATTATATGTGCGTTATAACCAGAAGTTGATGCTACTAAGTTTAGTTAATTTCTTAAACAACGCCCGTTGATAATAGACGAACAAAAATGCCCACCCTATTAATTAGTATATCAAACCTTACCATGATTGTACCACGAAGTGCATATACTACTTTTACGTAAGCAGTTTTATGATTAGCGTTTTATTTGTCGATTGCAATCTTTTTAAGTAGACTAAACTATACGAGGAGGTTTCAATATGTCACAGGAAATTGAAATTGAATTTAAAAATTTATTATCAAAACATGAATATGAAACACTTGCACAGGTTTTTGGTGTCAAGGACCAACAAGGTGTTGTTCAAACAAATCATTACTTTGAAACAAATGATTTCAAACTTAAACAAAACAAATCAGCTTTACGGATTAGAGAAAAGAACAATTTATGGCAACTAACGTTAAAGGAACCACATATGGAGGGATTGTTAGAAACACATGATACGCTCTCTGAGATAGAAGCTCAATCTTGGCTTAATGGGGATATTTTACCTAAACCCGAAGTGGCAAAGCAACTAAACCAATTAGGTATTGATTTTGCAAAGCTAACATATGGCGGATCTTTAACTACTACGCGTAAGGAAACAACTTTTAAAAATACAATTGTAGTCTTAGACGTTAGTCAATATAACGGACAACAAGATTATGAGTTCGAGCTTGAAGCAAAAGACAGGGAGCATGGAGAGCTTATATTTAATGAAATTATGCATGCTCACGGTATAAAAATAAGAAACACACCAAATAAAATTGAGCGGTTTTATAATGCGCTTTAGCTGTACTTTCTTTACTTTTAAACAGCCATTATCCAATGGTTGGTTTGTTGCCAAAACAGATAAGTTGCCCAACCTGGCTATAGCTTGATACAATAAATTACAAATAATTATTGCATGGTGATTTTTTCATCATTAGAAAAGGGGTTTTGTACCCATATGGAACAAACTGGTTCAATTTACGAAGCAATTGGTGGTTCCAGTAAGATAGAGGAATTGGTACATGCATTTTATAGTCTTGTAGCAGAAGATCCAGATTTACATCCAATTTTCCCGGATGATCTGACTGAAACTGCTCGTAAACAAACACAATTCCTTACTCAGTTTTTTGGTGGTCCACCATTATATATACAAGAGCATGGGCATCCTATGTTACGAAGGCGGCATTTAAACTTTCCAATTACTCCTGCCAGAAAAGACGCTTGGCTAATATGTATGGACGAAGCACTTGATCAAGTAAACATAGAGGAGCCATACAGAAGTATCATTTTTGAACGTCTTACAATGACCGCACACCATATGATGAACACAACAGACGAACAGAAAGGAGAATCGACGTGAATTGGAATCCATCTGGGCCATCAGACAACCCAAACCAAAACTCCACGGCACAGTATGGCTTTTTTGATTTACTGAAAAAACCAATTGAAATTTATGTATTTATTGATCCACTTTGTCCGGAATGTTGGTCATTAGAGCCATATTTAAAAAAACTATCGATTGAATATGGAAGATTTTTCACGATTCGTCCTATTCTTAGCGGACAGCTGACATCATTAAATAAAGACATTTTTGATAAACCAAAACGATTGAAAGATATTTGGGAGAAAACTGCTAGTCGCACAGGGATGAGTTGTGATGGTGATTTATGGATAGAAAATCCGATTAGCTTTCCTTGGATTGCATCAATTGCCATTAAAGCTGCTGAATTGCAAGGAAAAAAAGCAGGTAGAAAGTTTTTGCGGAAGGTACAAGAATACGCATTTCTTAAAAAGAGTGATATCTCCGTTCAAGATGTATTAATTGAATGTGCACGTGACGCCTCATTGGATGTAGAAGAATTTGAGAATGACCTTTATTCTAATTCTGCCAAGAAAGCACTACAATGTGACTTAAAGTTAACAAAAGAAATGGATGTAGAATATATTCCTACCATTGTATTTTTCAATGAGGCTGACGATGAGGAAGGGTTAAAGATTTCTGGACTTTATTCTTATGATATTTATGTAAAAGTCCTTAAACAGATGCTTCAGAAAGATCCAGCTCCAGCAAAAAAACCAGATATAGAAGATTTCTTGTCTTTTTATGATTTTGTTGCTACGAAAGAGATTTCTGTTGTTTATGACTGGTCAGAGGAACGAACGGAAAAAGAAATGAAAAAGCTACAATTAAAACAAGTTGTAGAAAAAGTGCCTGTGAAATATGGTTCATTTTGGAAATATATCAACAATTAACTCTCTGATTAAGTTTTAATCAGGGAGTTTTTAAATATCAACCACTTAAATTTGAGCAAAATAAAAAGGATACGTCCGTCGACATATCCTTTTTTATCCAAGTCTATTTCTAGACAAGGGGGATGGGAGAAAGTTTCAGGTCAAACAAAGGGGTTTTGTTTGTTTAACATCTCACATTTATAATATAACAAGTTCAGTTATTACTCGCAATACTTTTGCTCACCTTTTCACAAAAGTGTCACAATTCTAATTCTACATGTATCTACATAGTATAGTAGTAATGATAAGTACGAGGAGAGGATATAATTGCCAAGGTATATTCCTTTGTTATTTTTGATGCTGACAATGATTAGTTTTGTTTTAAACATCCTTGGTCTGATGCGATTAATCCCAATAATCATTACTTTACCAATGTTGTTTATTTCTATATACCTAACCATCTTTTCCTTCACACATCGCAGAGCATTTAAAGGTTTTAGATAAGAGTAAAAAGCCCATGGGATCTCTGTAATAGAAATCTCATGGGCTTTTTTGTATTCACAATTAATAACCGAGCAACTGTTCCATCTCCGTTAATTTTTCTTCGAATACATCTAGGGCTGCTAGTATCGGCTGTTTATCTGTCATATCAACCCCAGCCTTTTTCAATACTTCGATTGGATAGTCGCTATTGCCTGCTTTTAAGAATTCAACATATCGATCTACGGCTGGCTGCTTTTCTTTTAAGATTTGCGAAGCAAGTGCCGTTGCGGCAGCATAGCCAGTTGCATATTGATATACATAATAATTGTAATAAAAATGAGGAATTCTTGCCCATTCTAATCCTATTTCCTCATCAATTATAATGTCTTCTCCAAAGTATTTTTTATTTAATTCATAGTACAGCTCTGTAAGGCGGTCTGCTGTTAGTGCTTCACCGTCTTGAGCAGTTTTATGAATTGTGTGTTCAAATTCTGCGAACATCGTTTGTCTAAATACTGTTCCACGAAAGCCTTCGAGGAAATTATTCAAAAGATATAGTTTTTGTTTTTCATCCTCTGTATTATTAATTAAATACTCATTTAATAGTGCTTCGTTACACGTCGATGCAACTTCAGCAACGAAAATAGAATAATGACCGTAACGGAACGGTTGGTTTTCTCTTGTGTAATAGCTATGCAGTGAATGTCCAAGCTCATGTGCAAGTGTAAACACGTTATTAACATTGTCCTGCCAATTTAGCAAAATATATGGATTCGTACCGTACGCACCTGAAGAATAAGCACCGCTTCTTTTACCCTTGTTTTCTTCTACGTCGATCCAACGTTGATCATAGCCCTCGCTCACCAGTTTCGTATATTCCTCACCTAGTGGTGCCAATCCTTTTAAGACATATTGCTTAGCTTTTTCGTAAGGTATTTTCATATCTACATCTTTGACTAAAGGCGTATATAAATCATACATGTGTAACTCATCTAAACCAAGTACCTTTTTCCGCAAATTTACATATCGTTGTAAAAGCGGAAGTCTTTCATTTACTGCCTCAACGAGATTATCGTATACTTGCTCAGGGATATTATTGGTATCAAGTGCTGCTTGTCTTGCGGAGTCATAATTTCTTATTTTAGCATTGAAATTATGTTTCTTCACCGCACCACCTAGAGTAGATGAGAAAGTATTTTTAAAGCCTCCAAACGTATCATACATCGCTTTAAATGCCTCTTTACGTACATTTGGATCATCGGATTCTAAAAAGCGAATATAACGTCCATGAGTAAGATCTATTTCGTTACCTTCTTCATCCTTTACAGCAGGAAACGTTAAATCTGCATTATTTAGCATCCCAAATGTCTGAGAAGGGTTATCCATCACCTCTGATGCTTCAGCTAATAACGCTTCTTCTTTTTCGGATAATATATGTTCTCCTTGCCGCGTAATTTCATTTAATGCATGCTCATATAGTTTTAATTGTTCATTATCCTGCAAAAATTGTTTAATTGTTTGTCCATCGATTGTTAATAGTTCTGGAACAACAAAACTCATTGCACTCGAAACCTGCGTGATCATGTTCTCAGCTTTTGCATTGACAGCTTGATAAAATGAATTCGTTGTATCCTGATCATAGCGCATGTGCGCATATGTATAAAGCTTGCCAATCCGTTGCGAAATTTTATCCTGTAATGAAAAAAGACTATACAAAGTATCTGCCGATTCATGTAATTTCCCTTGGTATTGCTTAAACTCTGGAAGCATTTCTTTTATCGACTGTAATTCTTTTTCCCATGCTTCATCTGAAGAAAAAATATCCTCTAGCTTCCAAGTATTCTCTTCCGGTATCTGCTCTCTTTTTTGCAATTCTTTTGTTGCTTGTGTCAAGTTAAATTCCTCCTTTTATACGCTTTATTACATTATTCTGTAATTCTTTTCAAATATCCTTTGAGAGATATAACATTTTCTCTTTTAGTTATTATATCTTACTTTGGCCGGAAAAATGCTTGAAACGTCTTAACCTTTATTTCAGATGTTTTTTAAAAAACTAATTAGTTTAGCGTCTTCCTTTAATGCTTGTTCTATTCCTGTTGGAAACTTAATTTCTTTCACTTTTTCATATATTTGTTTATCCGTATGGTGAAAATAGTTTAATTTCACTAGAAGTTGAAGATACTCTTCTATTGGATTATAAGCTGTTCTTATTAATGGATAAAATCTTGGAGATTGTATGTGGGCTTTCAGGTACGTATTGCACCTTTGTAGTGTTAATTTACCTGATATTGGTAAAGGAGATAATATATCTAGACATAACCTGCTTTGCCATACCCATGGAGGACTATTTGCTAGGAATTGATTACGTATTGGCAAATGAATGATTGACGGAAGTAAACTTGGGTGGCTTCTCTTTAGATACAGCCATTGACGCCATTTTCTTTCTTGAGTAGTCATGTGAGGAGAAGGCCTCGTTCGTACTAAATACTTCTGCCGCTGCCAAAATGACCAGAGTGCTTGTTTATCATGTTGTACTGAAACAAATAAATCTGTAATTCGGACCTTATTTAAATCAAGATATCGGATGTCGGCAAAGGCCAATCTTTTTCCTGTTAACTGAATGTTGTTCGCAATGGAAAATTGTCTTGCATTGGGGCAATAAAAAAACATCAATAGTGGAGATTTAAGGGTAGGATGTTGAAGAAAGAGCATGTCATTCGGAGTAATAGATAGTAGATTCATTCCTGTACGCTTAAATCGATTCCCTCCCAATATCCAAAGAGGAAAGATATTTAATTGCTTATAACCCTGATTACGATGATAAAACTCTTCTGCACTCATTCTTGCGCACTGAAATTCTATTGCAATTAACTTGTTGTTGATCTGAAGCAATATATCTGGACGTTGCTTAATCTCAGGTAAATATGCTTCTAATTGAATAGATAGTCCTTGTTTTTTAAGCCAATTGAATAAGTGTAATTTGCCTCGCTCATGGTACTCTCCCTCTCCTCCATTATCGATTGAACATCTGCTTTTTGCTTGATGAGCAAAATGTGGGATGACCTTATTTCCAAATTTCACTATTACTTTTTCCTTACACACAGGGCAGTAAAATTCGTTTTGAAGTTTATGTTTTTGCACCTCTTCTCTAGTCAGTATTGCTAAAGTAACAGCTTCTCCTTGACTACTAGTGGCTTGTAGCATGCTGCGATCAGCTCCTTCTTATTTTGTTGTAATAGAGTTAGTTTCATAATAACCTTACATAGCTATTTACATCCATATATCGTTTGGAGACGAGTTAACCAACAATATTTGGATGTGCATTGCTTGTAGTCATTATCATGAAATTGGCTGAATTGAGAAAGTTATACTAAATGTAGTTTGTTATATAGAGGTAAATTTGCGGTGTCATACATAGTTTACCACAATTTTGATGAAGTTTCATAATATGAGGATAGTAAACGGATTGTTGCCCAAAATCAACGTGTCATGTAGGAAAGTGCCCTATCGGAGTAGTACTATATCCATTTGCTTTTTGGAAGGTAGCTTGACCTATAGAAGTAGTCTGTAAGCTTCCTATACTATTAAAGAAGGCATTCGTTTTAACGAATGCCTCTTTACTTTTCAGGAAAGAACTTTTTGGTTTGTCTAAGTGCGTCATCTTCAAAAATAATTTTGCCGTATTCATGAAGTATATGATTTGTAACATTTGATTCAAGGCCAAACTCTAATAATTGGCTAATAAAGTCTTCTTGCTCGTCATCACTTAACTGTTCATCATCAAATTGGACAAATAATAAATATTGATTTTCAAAATGGTACAGTCGATCATTAACACCTTCAAATCCTAGAAAATGGTGACTCAATTGGATAACATCTTCAAAGTCTTTGAAACCAATAATAAAAGAAAATTCCTCTTCAAATGCTTGGTCATCCTCTGAATCATTTCCGAATTTATCGTCAAGTAAGGACTCGATTTTCTCATCAACCGGAACATCAATTGTTTTTCCTTGTTCTACTGGAAGCTCCAAATTTTGTCCATCCTTTGATAGTTGCGCTTTAGTCACAACGATCTCCAAACCTTTATCTAGTGCTTGAACTTGTATCCATAAAGGACCATCTATATTAAAATCATCTTCGGTGTAGTTTACTTCGTCCATTACTTGCCAGAATAATTGCTCACTTTTGTCACGATTGTACCAGATTTCTTCTCTGTCAAATCCACGATCTTCAATATCCAAATATGAGATATAAAATTTCACTGTATTCTCGTTAATTCTTTCTATTTCCATACTTTTCTCTCCCTTCGTATGTCGTATAGGTGGAAGGGATAACTTCACCTAGTAGATGCTCCTATTCATACATTAAAAATAGGAACTGCAATTTAACATCAATAACAAGTTTAATCGCCTTAATTCTATTTTATGATAAATATAGCTAAATTGAAAATAGAAATACTTAGAAATTTTTAAAAAAGGCATTTATCACAGGAACTTTTGTTGTGTTAATTAATTATTATAATGGTTTAAGAAATATTTGTCACTTGATTCATATAAAAACAAAACGCAGATCTTTTTATTTCGATCTGCGTTTTACATTTAGTTAACCATGCGTTGCGCTTCACGTAATTGAAACGTACGAACCGTACGAGGTAAGAAGCGACGAATTTCATCTTCATTATAACCTACTTGCAAGCGTTTCTCATCAAGTATAATAGGTCTTCGTAACAAACCAGGATTCTCTTGAATAAGATTAAAAAGATCCTTTAAAGGTAATTGATCAAGATTCATATTTAATTTTTGGAAGACTTTTGAACGAGTTGAGATTATCTCGTCTGTACCATCCTCAGTCATTCTCAAGATTTCCTTAATCTCATCCAACGTGAGTGATTCTGAAAATATGTTCCGCTCACGAAATGGTATGTCATGCTCTTCTAACCAAGCCTTTGCTTTCCGGCACGATGTACAACTCGGTGAGGTATAAAGTGTTACCATATAAAACTTCACTCCTCATATTTGAATTTATTTATAATTATTCTAACATTTGAAGAACTTATTAAATTAAAATTAGTTTAAATAACTCTTCTACGACAAGTATACTATATTTGTCAAGCTATGAATAGCTAATTTAAATTAATTAACAGATATGTAACATTTAAAATTATATCCTATATTTAAAGTTATTACCCTTACTTCTTACCGTTAAAACATGATTTTCAAAAATGATCCCTTGTGTCCATTATGGTGACAAGGGATCATTTTCACCATACCTTTTGTTTGTTTATGCTTTCTCTGCTTGCTTAATACTACTGAATATGTCATCTGAGTCACGTTTTTCATCGTAGGAGAGCACTTCATCAACGTGTTGATAGGATTTACCATAAAATTCTTCATCCTTATACGTATGAATATCCTCATACATCCGTTTCATCTTTTGAAAAATGACCTCTTCTCCTTCATCACTCGGAGACCAGTATAGTATTTCCATTGGATTTTCTTTATTCGTAGCTAGAGAACGTCTATTATAGCCTATTGATTGTGCATGCTTAAATCCTGCTTTTCTATAGAAACGTAATCGTTTTTCTGAATCTGAATCTTCGTAATCAAGGGGTTCTACTTCTAAAAGAATAGGCTTATTCTTCGTTTTTAACTTTTCGATAAGCTTGTTCCCTATTCCTTGACCTCTTGCAGTTGCTGATACATATACATAGTCAATAAATATAAATGACGGAAATTCTGCATACATCAGCACATGATTTGGTCCTTCATCTTTATAGTAAACATCGCCTTTTTCCTTCAACAGCACTTCCATGTGTTGTCTTGATTTCATTTCTTCTACAGGAAAGTACTTATTTAACTTCTCATACCAATTCATTGATCTACTCCTTATAATTCGTAGTCATATTTATTATAACGAAAAATGAACGGAATGTTAAACCCATTTTCATTATTTTATCTATACCCTTAATCACAACTTTTAATCCTAAGTTCACATCTATTCCTTTTTTAACAAATGCTCTTTTCGTAAAGCATGTTGCTTCTCACTTCATATTTGAAGTAAAATGCGTCGTAGTAGTGATTGCTAATCCGGCGCTGTGGAAAAATACGCCCTTTCCGCGGGGAACGCTCTACTCCTCCTCCCTCGCAAAGAGCGCTCACTGCGGGGTCTTCAGACTGTTCCTTTCCCGCTGGAGTGGCGTATTTTTCCACAGCTTAGGGTGGTTTTCTGTTAAACACCTTTAATGAAGCGTAGTCCCTACACTTTGACTCCTGCGGGACTAGCGGCGTAAGTGAGACCCCGGAGCGCGAAGGCGCGAGGAGGCTCACTAGCCCCCCGCGGAAAGCAAAGTGTAGGGACGGAGCGTGCACATGTAAGAGCAGTGATCAGCTTTGCACTATGACGCATATTAGCTATATTGTGCAATAGCCAACAATTTATATATTTAAATAAATTTAAAGCAAACGCACCCAACCCAATAACACAATAAAGAGCCCTTCCGAAGAAGAGCTCTTTATCAATTATGGTGTATAATCAACATTTTCGGAATACTTATTACTTGCGTTCCAAATGAGAAATTCATTAATGCCATTCTCATTTAGCGCCTTTATTTGAGCTTCAACTTCTGCTTTATCATACTGTGTTGCTGCTCCACTATAAAGCCATGGAGCTTCAAAATCTTGAATCCAAGGTCGTGAAGTCGGTGGATCCTCTAATGCTCCTAGAACTTCGTTTTCAACTTTAGCATATTCTGTAATTAACCGATACGGTTCTTTATCAGGAAAATCAATACCAAAGTACGATGTCCAATGACTCGGATAAATCATTGATGAAATAACATCAACGTTTGAAGATATTTTCGAGAAATTTTGACCTATTCCAGGTGTTTCAGTTATTGTCGCAGCATATCCAAATATGTCAACAGCAACGTCAACGTCGTAATATTCTAATTCCTGTTTAGCATATGCAACAAAGTCAGTAACTGCTTGAACACGAAGTTTAATATCATTGAGATCTGATCCTTCATAGTCACCAAGATCATAGGTAAGTTCCTTATCTCTTCGTTCAAATCCTTCTGGGAAACGAACATAATCAAATTGGATCTCTTGAAAGCCCATTTCAGCTGCCATTTTAGCAATGCCTACATTATATTCCCAAACTTCCTTTTTAAAAGGACTTACGAATGAATCGCCTTTATTATTCGTCCAAAC
This sequence comes from Radiobacillus sp. PE A8.2, assembly GCF_045635475.1. Taxonomy (NCBI): domain Bacteria; kingdom Bacillati; phylum Bacillota; class Bacilli; order Caryophanales; family Bacillaceae; genus Radiobacillus; species Radiobacillus sp. PE A8.2. The sequence continues at coordinate 55,534 of NZ_JBJGXI010000026.1, forward strand.
CTTGCCATTGTCTAAGAAAGACCATTCAGGATGCTTCTTTGCTAACAATGTGTCTTTAAATACAACAACACGCGCAATTGGATAAATTCCTTTTTCCTCTAGTGTCCTCATTAATTTCTCAGGATCATGAATATACCTTTGAGCTATATCTGCATATGGTGAGTTCTCGTCAGGGATAAAGGTTAGGTTCCCATGATCCTCTTTAATATCAATCACCATCGCATTTAGATCTGTTGAGTCAACAAGGTTTAACAATCCTTCAAATCTGTTCACACTAGTTGTTGGGCCGGTTACATAAATACCTCGGACAGCATCTGGATATTCAAATGTGTAACCAGAATCAAACGTATAACGCTTAATTTTGTTTGGAAGCTTGTACATTTCTAAATTTATCTCTCTGAGCTCGTGCTTTGCCATTACTTTCTGTTCTGTTTCTTCTTCTGCGCTAACACTCGGAATAAATGTTAACATTAACAAAATAGTAATAATCAAGGTAATGAATGGTTGTCTTGTTGTCCTCATTGCGAATCAAACTCCCGTTATTTATATTATATACATACTTTATTATAAAAGAAGTATTTGCATGAATGGAAGGAAAACTTTCAACTTTTTCAAAATAGTTTAAATTCAGGAAATTCCTAATTCTTTTTTTTTGGCAATTTCCAGTCGCAAATAATTGGATTCCATCCCCATACAATAGGCAAACAGCCGCAAAATACTGTGTATGCAAGTTTCAAAATTGACTGCATTAAAGAAAAAGCTAGCCCTATCCAAAGACTAGGGCTAAAAAAGACGATCATTCAATTTTATTTTTCCTCTATTTCTTTTTTATATGCTTCGAATTCTTTTGTCGTACATAAAACCCAGTGTTTAGGACGAATTTCTCTAAATACCGGTTCTTCACTTTGATCATGCTCACTTGGATCATACGTAATACGTGTTCGATTACGCTCATAATCTGGATCTGGTAATGGAATAGCTGATAAAAGTGACTTTGTATAAGGATGTAATGGGTACTTATAAAGCTCATCACTATCCGCAAGTTCAACCATTTTACCAAAATACATTACGCCAATACGGTCACTAATGTATTTAACCATAGATAAATCATGGGCAATAAACAAATATGTGTATCCATGCTTGTTTTGTAGCTCCTTCAATAAGTTAACTACTTGTGCTTGAATCGATACATCTAATGCAGAAATTGGCTCATCGGCAATAATAAAATCAGGATTTACTGCAAGTGCGCGCGCAATTCCAATTCTTTGACGTTGGCCACCACTAAATTCGTGCGGGTATCGATTTGCGTGTTCTTTATTTAATCCGACCGTTTCAAGAAGTTCTTCTACTCTTGCTTTACGTTCTTTATCATTAGCAGTTAAATTATGCACATCAAGACCTTCTGCAATGATATCCATAACGGTCATCCTTGGATTTAATGATGAATATGGATCTTGGAAAATCATTTGCATTTTTTGGTTAAATTTTTTAAGTTCAGCTTTTGATTTTTGGCCGTGCACATCTTCGCCTTTAAACTTTACTTGTCCATCTGTCGCATCGTAAAGACGAATAATACTGCGACCAGTTGTTGATTTACCACAACCAGACTCTCCAACTAATCCAAAAGTTTCGCCTTGATATATATCGAAGGTGATGCCATCTACTGCTTTTACGACACTGTGTCTGCCAGTCCTAAAATGCTGTTTAAGATTGGAGACTTCTAATAATTTTTCCTGACCCATTATTTTTCAGCCTCCCCATCGTTGGATGCAACACCCATGCTAGCAAATCCTTTCATCCGTTTTTTAACGGCTTCAGGTGGTTCTACTTTTGGTGCATATTCATGTAGCAGCCATGTAGCTGCATAATGCGTGTCAGAAACCTTAAACATTGGAGGTTCCATCTCATGATCGATTTCTAATGCAAATTCGTTTCTTGGTGCAAAAGCATCACCTTTTGGTGGATTAAGCATGTCAGGCGGCGATCCTGGGATAGCGATTAAGCTTTCTTCTTCACTATCAAGTGTTGGCATTGAACCTAATAATCCCCACGTATATGGGTGTTTAGGATTATAGAATATTTCATCTACAGTACCAATTTCAACGATTTTACCACCGTACATAACAGCCACGCGGTCAGCTACGTTAGCAACTACACCAAGATCGTGCGTGATAAATATAATCGATGAATCCGTTTTTTTCTGTATATCTTTCATTAATTCAAGAATTTGTGCCTGAATTGTAACATCCAACGCAGTAGTCGGTTCATCAGCAATTAATACTTTAGGATTACATGCTAGAGCGATTGCGATTACAACACGTTGACGCTGTCCACCTGAAAATTGGTGTGGGTATTGATTAATTCGTTCTTTTGGATTTGGAATTCCTACTAACTCTAGCAACTCGATCGTTCTCTCTTTTGCTTTTGAACGATTCATGTTTTGGTGTTTAATAAGTCCTTCCATTACCTGTGTACCAATTTTCATCGTTGGATTCAGTGAAGTCATCGGATCTTGAAATATTGTTGATATATCCTTACCACGTATTTGTTGCATTTGTTTTTCTTTTAGTTTTACGAGATCTTTTCCTTCTAAGAGAATTTCTCCCTCTTTTATCGTTCCTGGAGGTGAAGGGATTAATCGCGCAATAGCTCTTGTTGTCACGGATTTACCAGATCCTGATTCCCCAACGATGGCAAGTGTTTCCCCTTTTTTCAGATCAAAGGAAACGCCTCGAACTGCCTTTACTTCTCCTCCATGGGTATCGAAGGAAACATGCAAGTTTTTTACTTCTAATATGTTTTCCATCTTTTCACCTACCTCCTATTCACGCATCTTCGGATCTAATGCATCTCGAAGACCATCAGCTAATATATTGAATCCAATCATAATTAACGCAATAACAATTGCAGGGAATATCATAATGTGTGGATTTATTTGTAGTGATTTAAATCCATCATTAATTAATGTACCTAATGAAGCATCTGGTGATTGAAGACCTAAACCGATAAAGCTTAGGAAAGCTTCAAAAAATATTGCAGACGGAATCGTAAACATCGTATTGATTATAATTACGCCTAATGCATTAGGAATAAGATGTTTCGTCAAAATTCGTGAATTAGATGAACCAAGAGTACGTGATGCTAACACAAACTCCTGATTTTTCAATTTCAGAATTTGTCCTCGAACAATCCGAGCCATGCCTGTCCAACCAGTAATCGTTAACGCAATGATAATAGAAACAATACCTGGTTCCAAAATCATAATCATTAAGATAACTACGACTAGATTCGGAATACCAACTAGAATTTCTATAATTCGCATCATCACATTGTCAACACGTCCACCGTAATAACCAGATATACCACCATAAGCAACACCAACGAGCATATCAATGGCTGCAGCCACTAACGCAATTAATAATGAAATCTGCGTACCAATCCACACGCGTGTAAACAAGTCTCGGCCAAGGGTATCTGTACCAAACCAATAATAGACGTCCTGTGCATCCTTATCTTCATAAATGTGATATCTTGCTAACACCTTAGCAGGTTCACCGTCAGAACCATCACTTTTCACATCAAAAGTAAGGAATTCATCATCTTGTTGTGAAAATCGAGGAAGCGCAAGTTCTTTTGCCGCTTCTACAGTATCTGCTTCCAAAACTTCTGTTTTCGTACCATTAAATGGAAGCCAATAAACATTTTCTAACCCTTGTATACGTGCAGGAAAACGAGAATGACCTAAATCTTGATCATTTAATCCATATTCATTAAAGTGTGGGCCAGCCAATGAAAGAAAACCTATTAGGATTAGCGTCACGATACCAAAAATCGCTCCAGCATTTTTTCTTAAACGGATCCAAGCATCTTGCCAGTAGGACAAGCTTGGTCTTGAGATCTTTTCACTTGTATCTTCTTCTCTATTTGCAGGGACAAATAAATCTTTACTTAGCTTTTCTTTATCCATTACTTTTTACCTCCTGCCAGTCGAATTCTCGGGTCAATAATACCGTATAGTAAGTCGACAATCAGTATGATCAGAATGAAGAAGAAGGCGAAAAACAATGTTGTACCCATGATCATGGCAAAATCATCTGTCGTGACAGACCGTACGAACTGCTCTCCAATTCCAGGGATAAGGAATATTTGTTCAATTACAAGCGTACCTGTCATTAAACTAACAGCCATCGGTCCCATAACAGTTACTAAAGGAATTAATGCATTTCGTAGTCCATGTTTGAATAGTATACCGAAACTATTTAAACCCTTTGCTCTTGCTGTAACGATATAATCTGATCCTAACACTTCAATCATTTCTGTACGCATAAATCTTGCTGCTATCCCTATAGGGAAAATTGCTAGTGAAATGGTAGGCATGATTGCTTCTTGGAATGTACCCCACCTTGCAACTGGTAGCCATCCTAATTTTACACCTACATAATATTGTAATAACCCCGCAAATATAAATGACGGAATCGAAATTCCTAATACAGATACTATGTTTGAAGAATAATCGACCCACGTATTATTTTTCAAAGCAGCCACGATTCCCAATAGCATACCGATTAGTGTACCTATTATTAAAGCGTAAAACCCTAATTCTGCAGAAACAGGTATTCTACTTAGCAGAATGTCTGTTACTGGTTGATTTTTCAATTGGAAAGAGACACCTAAGTCCCCTTGCACCAAATTACCAAGATATCTAAAGTATTGAACTGGTAACGGGTCATTTAATCCATACTTATCTAAGATGAGTTCTCTTTGTTCAGCAGTTACTTTCTGCTCCGATGATAAAGGCGACCCAGGAAGCATCTTCATGAGGAAAAATGAAAAAGAGGCTATCAAAAATAAAGTAAGAATCATATAACCAAGTCGTTGCGATATATATTTCACCATCATTTACCCCTCCTATTCTAAATTGTTAATGACTACTTTGGAAATGTTCAAATTATTCTAAAATTATGTTTAAATGGAAAAAGAGAGTATATGCCACAATGGCAGTACACTCTCCTTCCCAAGAGAAATCTCGTTAATCTGTGAGAATTAATTACTCAATATGAGCCCACTTGTATGAGAAGTCTGCTCCCATTGGGTTAAACACAACACCTTCAACGCCTGGTCTCCATAGATATGCACGAGAACGTTGGTACAATGGAACGATAGCTGCATCTTCCATCATTACTTGTTCAGCTTCTAAGAAGTTTTCAAAACGTTCAACTGGCTCTGTTAATAATTCGTTATTAGCTTCAGCAATTAATGAATCATACTCTTCGTTGTTGTAGTTCATAGTCATGTATGGGCTTGTAGAAGTCCACATTTCTAACCATGTGTTTGGATCTAAATAGTCAGGACCCCAACCAGAGTTTTGAATATCATACTTACTTGCTTCATCTCTTGCAATACGTTCTTCAAATGGTACAGATACAACATTTACAGTTAAACCTTCAAGGTTTTCCTCTAATTGGTGTTTAATGTAAGCATCCATTTCTACTGCAACTTCACTATCTCCACCTAGGTATTCAAGTTCGATTGAATCAACACCTAGCTCTTCAAGACCAGTTGCCCAAAATTCTTTAGCTGACTCTTTATCTTCAACAATTAAATCACCGTTAAGTTCACGGAAATCTTCGCTAGTTTCTGGGTGAGCACTAAAGTTTTGTGGTACTGCACCAGTAGAAACTACAGAACCGTTAGCAAGAATTACGTCTACAAGGTCTTGCTTGTTAATAGACATAGCTAGTGCTTTACGGATATTTAGGTTAGCAAGGAATTCGTTACCTTGGTTAAGTTTCAAGTAGAATAGTGTTGGTTCAGGCAATGTTACGAAATCTTCAGTACCTCTATATTGTTCTACATATTCAGCGGTTAGTGAAGCACGGTCAACAGCATCTGTTTCATACAAGTTAACTCCAGTACCTGTTTCTTTATTTACAACAAATGTAAGTTCTTCAAGTGTTACAGTTTCTGCATCCCAGTAATCAGGGTTTTTAACAAGTTTCCACTCATCAGGATTTTCTCCTGTTGGATTCCAATCTTGAAGTAAGAATGGACCGTTGTATATTAAGTTATCAGAACTTAATGCATAGTCATCACCTTGTGCAGTAACAAACTCTTCGTTAAGTGGTAAGAATGTACCGAAAGTTAATAGTCCATAGAAATATGGAACTGGTTTAGCAAGCGTAATTACTAATTCAGTATCACTAGTAGCTTCTACTCCTAAATCTTCTACTGGTACGTCTCCATTATTTACTTTTTCAGCATTTGCAATTACACCATTCATCATGAACGGACCGTATTCAGAACCTGTATCAGGATCAACAGCACGTCTCCAAGCAAATACGAAATCGTGAGCTGTTACAGGAGTACCGTTAGACCAAACTGCATCGTCACGAAGTTGGATTGTCCAAGTAAGACCATCTTCACTTACTTCTGGTTCGCCAGCAGCCATACCAGGAGTTGGGCTTGCATTTTCATCTAAACGATAAAGGCCTTCCATTGATTCTCCTAAGTATTGGAACGCAACTGCATCAGTAGCGTGTGAAGAATCCATCGTAGGAATTTGAGAAGCTTCCATCAAGTTAAGAACTTGTTCAGGAGCTTCTTCAGCCGGTTCTTCGTTATTGCCTTCTCCGTTGTCTGCAGGTGTTTCAGTATCATTATTTTCTGGTTCTTCTTCCGTTGTTTCTCCACCAGAACATGCTACTAATACTGCACTTAGAAATAAAGCTAGTACTAATAATAACCAATTTTTGTTTCTCATGTAGCAGATGACCTCCCCAAATTTTCTAAATATTTTGCAGATGTTTTATCCACAAATTGAATTATACAAGTTTTCTCACAATTTTGCATCCCTTTTTTTTCATAAAAAATTGGAAATCCGCATAAACATTAGGCTAGTTTGTCAAATATAGTACTTTATACCCATTAAAAATTCAGTGAAAATTATCATTCTATGTCACATTTCTTCCCATTAGCACCACTTCTTACATGAAGTTTTAAAAATTTTATAGTAAACCCTACTTTATTTTCATTTACACAACCAAATGCAATTTTGCAAACTTCATAATGCAATATTCTATTTCAAATCACCTCGAATCAATATTAAGATATAGTTCAATGTGCCAATACGTATGATTTTCTTTATGATTAACCCTATTGTGCTATAATACTTCATATATTATTCAAAGGTAGGTCATGAAATAGTGATACAAGTAAAGAACTACAAATGGATTGGATTAATCATCAACGGATCATTGTCACTAGTATTGTTCATTCTTTTTGCTGATGAACATAATTTGCACCATTATATTAATGTACTTTTTTATATTAGCTTCTTCTATTTAATGTTATGGTTGCTGTCGTTTATTTTAAAAGGGCGATTTTTTGATGGAATTGTCTATGGTTTTAGAAGGTTCGGTGCAAGAGTAGTAAAAAAGGATCTATTAGATGAATGGGCCGATAAAACATTACCCTCTGAAAGAATTTCAACAAACTATCTATCCTTTATTTTTTTTCAAGGAATAGTGCTTACAACTGTCATGATTGTATTGTTACTGATTTTCTATATGTAATATCTTGCAAACGACATGTATTTTATATATAATCCAATCAACAACTTAAAATGAAGTGATGAAAAAGTATAGTACACTTTCCCTCTGTATTAAAGCGAGTCTGTGATTGGTGTAAACAGACAACAAGGAAATGCTGGAATTGGAACTTTTGAGCTTGTACCTTTTGTACCGTATTCAGGCGTTAACTGAAGTTATAGCAATAAGTGATCTCTTCGTTTGAAGAGATAATTAGGGTGGCACCGCGGGGCATGTGTCACGAAACCACTAAACATTTCAATTAAAGAGGATAATCTAGAATACATTATTATAGAATATACAATGAGAAGCGGGTAAATAAAACTAAGTAGTTCAGTTTTGGAGTACAAAAAGTAAAGATATAAACCTAAATGAGTATCAAATTGCAACTGAATTTGATTTGATTGGTAAGATATCAGAGGATTCAAAACAAATTTCCTACGGACTTTGGCATATTATCTAACTGAATTACTAATAAAAAGGTTTTGACTCCTGCCCAAAGATTAGGGATTACAGACAAGCAATTTGATTGGAAAGCTATAATCTATTTCAAATTACAAGAAGAGCTTGGAGTAATTCCAAGCTCTTTTGCTATATCTTCACTGTTCTTTTTATACTAACACCCTGTTAAAATGTGAATGAGAATAAAGCATTGAATGTGCCATTTTCAAACATAATATAAATCCCTAGCCCTATAAGAACAATTGGAACGATCCAACGTTCATACTTTTCGATTTTTTCCGATACAAAATCCAAGTTGGCTAAACGATATCCGACATAGAGTAAAACCCCAATCATAATTAAAAAGACAATAATGGAAACGAGGATTTCAGTCGTATTTAATGTTGTGAAATACGGCACGTAAATTGAAAAGTCATCCGCACTGGAAGACAATACAATAAAAATAACCGTTACAAATAATTGATTAAACCTACCTGAGGAAAATATAGACAAAATGTTACTTTCGTCTGCATCCTCTTCTCCTTTAACCCATATCTTTATACCTAAGTAAAGAGGTAAAAGTCCAAGTAAACCTATAACCCATTGCTGGGGTATTAAGTTCGAAACTCCTAAAGCAACTAAAAGACTTACTCCTATAACAATTATTGTTCCAACATACTTTCCTATCCAAATATGTTTTTCTTGTCCTTTTTTTGTTTGCGAAAACAAAATAATTAAAATAACAAGATAATCAATTCCTGTTGCTACATAAATGGCTGCGGCTGTTAGTATTGTTGATATCACTTTTCTACCTCCAAAGTATTTTTCATCCTATGAGCCAATGCAAGACTCAATATTTCCTTGATACGTTCATCACTTAATGAATAAAATGCAAGCTTCCCTTCTCTACGATGCTTAACAATTTTTTGCGTGTGAAGTTTTCGTAAATGCTGAGAAGCGTTTGCAACTGTTATACCTATTATATTTGCTATATCACACACACATAGTTCTTCATCCTGACACAAAGCATAGGTGATTTTTGCTCTATTTTCATCACCAATAGCTTTTAGCATTTGAGAAACACTAGAAATATCTACAATTTGTAAATCCTTTTGTATTCGATTGACTTTTTCTTCATCATAACAATAAATCTCACAAGTATCTTTCTTATACATATCATCACCTCGTTCTCATTCAATTATGTGCTTGAATAAAGTATAACTCTTTTTATTTTTTCATTCAAGTAAATACTTGAATGAAAAAAGGATTACAAATTTTCTTTTAATTATCATTTTCATTTGTATCTTATAAGTCAGTATATCTGTAATTAGGTATGTAATTTACGATAAAAAAATAGTCCATTTTGAAGTACAATTTGTTATTTTGTACTCCAAAACTGAACTACTTAAAATAAAACCCACTTCTTTCTTATTAGATTCTCATTGTCAAACAAAGGTTACTATACTTTTCTTTTCGGAATATGTTATTTCCTAAGTTTATTTTTATGTAGTCTTAATATTTAATTCTAACTTGTTTAAAAGATATTCTGCTACCACACCAATACTTTCTATTGCAGAAATTGATTCTTCCTGACTTAAATTAGACAAAAATGGCCTTCCATGTCCTGTTCTCTCTTTATTTCTCAATTTATTAATTGAACATGCAAGCTCGTATAGGGATTTTTCAAAACGGTGTGTGGCTGGTTCCGGATTACTACTATCTTTTTTATAGTATGAAGTAGCTACTCCAACCATCATAAATGCTTGCCCAAGCAAGGTAGGAAAGTTAGCCTGAGACGGATAACTTCCCATCTTTTTAAGAATTACATGTGCTGCTACTGCTTCCATTAGGTCTTTTCCTGTTCCAGCTACTAAAGCCGCATCTTCAACACCTTGTTTAGCACGGCGAATATAGTTATGTAAAGCCTCACTCATTTCTTTTTCGGAAAGATTGTCCAAAATCACTGGTTGAATCTCTCCATTTAAAGTTAAACCGTACCCAGTAGATTTAAACGCCTGCATCAAATTTTCTATCTGCTCCTGCCCAGTGTAATTTATGGAGTCCTTCCTAAATCCGCCAGAGGCCTTAACTATTGAGATAACACTTTTAACAAGTTTCTCTCCTTTTTTAATATCGTTCTCTAATGCCCAATATAGAACCGCCCTAAGCCTTTTAGCTTTTCCAACATTCCGACCTTCATTCTTAGGATCCACAATCCATAATTCTGCTTTTTGTACTATGAAATCTAAATCTGAATGACTTGGATCTCTTCTATTTGTTGCCTGCGAATCGTCAATTAATTGTGAAAGTGATATAGCAATTTCATCCGTTAAAGGTGCTCCTTGCATGATAAACCCTCCAAATTCTAAATTCATTATTGTATTTTTATTGCATGCGTTTCCTTCATAGCGTATTTGTTTTTAATTCCTAACCATAAAGGGTAGTAAAGTTTTTGAAGGTACCTGCTAGCGTTCAAACAAATAATCAAACATAAATTAAAAGTACCTACATCTTTTCATATTATTCAGACATGAATCATTAAGCATTATCTCTGAAACCTTTTTATTCTATCAATAACCTTTAATACTGGCACATCTTTTACAACTGCTGGAATTACAGGTTCATCGGTCGGTAATATTGCGAGCGAAAGATAACTTTCCTCATCTATCTCCCACGCATTTATTATTTCAATTTCGTTCTTTAAAATATTTAATTCCTTATTCATAGATAAAGTTTTATTTTCATTAATCGCACTAGGAAACATGATATACTTCCCGACTTTTTTATATGCTTCAATGAACATATTTAGATTGACATGATTACTAGGTTCCATTGTTATAATACGTGCTGGGCTCATTATTAAATTATTAGACGTAATATTATTCTTTCTTAATAAATTTTCATTTGCGGTAAATATAACCCTATAATCATAAGGCTTATTTCTATTCACCCCTTTTACTATGCCAACCCTAATATTGTTCTCTGTATCAATATTTCCTACTTTCTCAATCCATTCTCTAAATATTTCTTTACCAGCTTTACCATAAGAAAACATTGGTGAAAACACCGGTAAAGGTGTAGATTCTCCAGTAAAATAAACACCCTTCCATTTGGATCTATCCCATAAAGGTATATTGATAATATCTAAAGTTTCTATATCAGATTGTTTAGTATTTTCTATGTTAAATTCTTCTTCAGATGGTTTCTCATATTTAACATCAATTGAATCGTTATTCTCTTCTTTTTCTTCATTTATAAGAGTATCTACTATATATATAGGTTGCTTTCTTTCTAATGCAAATTCCGAGCCATTCTTTTCGACTACACTATTGACCGTAGGTGTTTCTTTACTAAAATATTCGAATACTATTGATGAACTACCCGTAAAATTGATTGCTCTATCTAAAGCATTGTCTGTTGAGAGCATTTGCTTAACGGCAGTATCAAATGATTCAAGATTAACCATTTCAGCCATTAATTGAATTGTTGCATCTTTTATAAACTCCTTTACCTTCATCTGAACATCAGGCGTATTTATTTCCGGATAGCTTGAACAGCTTATTATATATTTAGGATTAATGGTATCTTCGTCCCTTTTTATTACAAGGGAAAACTCATCCTGTTCAATATACTTAATTTGCAAATTGATTTTTGGAATAAATGAATGAATTTTATCTACGGTCCCAGTGGATAGGAAACCTTCAATTGACCCTAATATACTTTCGCCAATTTCAATACAAGGGAAATGAATATCAGAGGAAATATTTATTTTACATCCAATCACTTTACTACTTAAAATATAACTATTCTGTGTACCATACCAAGGTAATCCTATCAATTGTAATCTAGCCGGTTGATTGTACCACTTAGTTATAAAATCTTCCATCGCTTCCGTATTATTATCAAAAGAATTGCTAAATTCTTCATCTACATGACCTAAACAATATTTTATAGCTATGGATGAAAATTCCAATCCCCACTCTTCTAAATAATTGGGAAAACACAAAAGTTTATTTAAATCATTAAAATCTGTCCTAAATATTTGTATACCCAAAATGAAATCATAGTTGTATTCTTGTTCTACAATATCTTTCAATTCACTTTCTGGATTATTTGATAAGTACAGATTAATTGCAATTTGTTCTAATTTGTAGAACTCTGTTGAGTGAATTAACCTTCCTAATTTCAATTCTATAAACTTTACGCTATTTAAGCTTCCAATAAGCACAGGATTTACCTCACCAAAATTGAAATACTCATTAATAGACAGATGAAAAGCGTTTAAATAATAACCACGTGCTGCCCAATTTAAATCTACACTCTCAAATAACTGCCCCATCAATAGTAATGCCCTTTTTAATTCTTTTTTGCTTTCATCCTTAGTTATTTTTACTATCGCTCTACCCAAGAATCGAATGGCAGTGTATGGTTTTTCTTTCATCAGTTGTTCACTTCTGATTATTAATAATCTCGCTGCCTCAATTTCTGATTTCCTCTCCACACTAATTGAAACTAGTAGTTCAAAAAGAGTATCGTAATTTTTCGCCTTTTGGTATATTGGGAATTCTGTAATTATTCTTTTTATTGTCAGGAAATTAAATTCTAATGAATCTTTCCCTTCCTCCACAATTTCAATGAACTCATCTACTAATAGGTTTGTATCTCCACCCATAAACAATTTAACATTTATGTAATTTGCTTTGGCTTGTAAAGCTGCATTTGGCCTAGAAGTATCTGAAGTGAATTTTTCATATTCTTCTTGTATTACTGTTGTATGTGCTTCAAATTTATATTTACTCTTATCACCGTTTGTAATAGAGTGTAAATTCATCCAAAGATTAGTTAAGTTTTCTAGATCATAAACATTAGAACTATCAACTACTAGGGATTCAAAATTATGATATCTTAAGTGAAAATCATCATAATCCATGTACCACCAATACATAGTCCAAGCCCATTGATACAAACATTCCTTTTTCTGTACATGCGTTCCGTATCTTTCAATTATATTTTGTGCTCTCTCAAATTTCCCGGAAGTTTCTATATTTGGAAGTTCCAGTTCTCTACTAATTATCGCAGCTTCTAAAGCCTTTTCTGAAAGTATGTGATAATTACCATTTTCTATATCTTCTTTAATCTGTCCCTCAATGTCATCTAGTCTCTTTCTTTTCGCATAATCTCTACTTCCTATTTCATCGGCTTCTCTAAATCTATCTGAGATATTAAAACACTCAACTGCTATTTTTTCATGTTTACCACTAAACACTTTTTCAAGTAACCACATTTTATCGAGAATTCTGATATTTAATTCATACGTTTTTCTTAATTCATCCTCAGTATTAGCCCTCTTTTTATCAGAAATAAACTGGTTACTCATAAAATAAATAACACTATATCCCCGACCAGTATCTACAATTTTTTTGACATCCGATTTTATTTTACTTTTCCAATCTTTCTTTGCACTAATGGCAAAAGCCCATCTTTCCTTAGAAGCCTCTCTACCAACTCCACTGTACCAAGACAGTGCAATGTCATCTGAAACTGGGTAAGTTTCAGTATCAACTTTACTATCTCCTCCACCAGTAGGACCTGTCTGAATGATTAGATTTGGACAGATTTCTTTTTCAGCTATTTTCCTGCAGAAGTTTTCAAATTCTTTTTCTTGACTTCTACTTGTTAATGTATCTAAGTAGTAATCAAACATATCTTTGCTCAAATCAATTTTTGTAGTACTCTTTGAATCTGAAAATTGTTGTGGATGAGTTTCCTTATAAAATTCATATGGCGTTTTCATACCAACCCTCCTCTTACTAAAAACTATAAACGTTTTAATATATAAATGGAAGAAACAACAAATAAAGAGGTGAAACAATAAAAAAAGTCAAACAAAAAATACTGCCCTTCCATGCAATCTCATTGGCTACCTCGCGTATATTACCAAAAATTCTTCTTTTGGTTATTTCCTTCATTAACTTGAGGTCGGTCTTACTTCCCTGTATCGACCACCCAGTTTTTTTATTATAAATTAAATCATTCTAGAGGTTTGAAACAGTGTCCTGCTTTTTTTGATTTACCATGTAGCCCCCAAAAGCATAGTGAATTGTGATTTCTATATCACTATCTTTGTTCATTGATACCTCCCTAAACATTCTTGCCATCTCAGGTGTTGGATCTTTGGAAGATTCCTTCTTATCTTCATAGATTTTAACTAGTTCCCAGCCTTTCTTATCACATAGCAATTGGAATCCATGCATAACCTTTTGATGTTCCTTACTTTTGGCATATTTTTTTATAACTGATACGTACCCTACTGTTTTCATTTTCTTTTTCATTTTTATATGACCTCCCGTATTAAAATGTGTAGCGTTAATTTGCAACATTATTGCTACCCTTCATAGTATTATTTAAGCGTTTTTAAGACTAAGTATCAAAAGTTCCTTTTCTACTTTATCCGCAATCTCCAAATCTTCCATTAAAACGAAGTCAATCTCATTAGGTCCATAAATCACATACTCTCCGAAACAAAAAATGATTGTGACATCCGCAGAGTTATTGACATTCATATCAGTAAACAATTTCCTTGATTCCTTCTTAGGACTAGATCTTCGAGTAACCTTATCTTGATAAATTTGAACCAATTCCCAATTATTTCGTTTACATATCTCTTTTATACCCTCTACAACCAATTGATTAAGTTGACTGTTTACACGGTCTTTTCTTACTTTTATATAGCCAACTGCTTTTTTCATGCAATCTCCTCCTCGTCTTTATAGAAATACTTTATTGTGGTAGCTCTTACCCACTGTTCTGGGTAAGAACTAAATATTTTATAATCACTACAACTTTTTTACTTCACATTAAAACAACCTTGTGGTAACATATGTGGTATCATTAAATATCATTTTGATAATAGGTTATATAGATACGGTAATATCTACTTTATTAACCTTCTTTAATAATTTCTGAAAAATAATCTTCTATCTTAGCAATTTTATTATGCTTTTCTAGCCAAGCATATGCTTGATCATTATCCAGTGGAATAATAGTTTCAATTCCCGACGTTGAGTTGCCGCTAGATTCGCTATATTTAGTATGAGGTCCCCCTTGTGCATGTAAGAAGAATTGGCCTGAATTAGATAAATACAACCCTTCATACAGATGGTTAAAATCACCTAGAAATAATCCGTTAGAGTACTCAGCAACTCATTTTGCCTTTTCCGTATCATAAATTTTCTTGCTAATAATTTTTTTCAATAAAAACATCCCCTTTCTATATTCTTCTAAAGCAATAAAATTCTAGTAGTTTTACCTCCCTCCAAAAATTATTCATCAGAACATGTTTTCGTCTGTATTGATGTTGATTGCAATTATATAGCACCCTAAAAAACCTTGCAACCCCTATTCTGGCAGTATTTTAAGGCCAATTTCGTAGATAAAAAAACAATTATGTTGAATAAAGTGCTTTTATAGCAACCATTTTATTTTAAGCATTCTGTAGAAAAATCCTTCATAAATAGCCTCAAAAAAATTTTTCGTAGATAAAAAATTACATTATATTCCATTTGGTTTTTTTGTGTTTATATTGTTTAAATTGCGACATCATACTGGAGAAGCAGTACCTTTAACCATCAGTATTTTGTCATCAAAGCGAACCTTTCAAAAAGGGCCAAAATATGTCATTTCCCCAGTTTTAGAACTGTTTTAGCCATTTTATTATTTTAAGACGAATTTCTTCTGGCATATGCTAAGTTCTTATTTTTTTCAATATAAGGGATGATAGTAAAAACTATATGTATAATATGAAATTAATTGAAAAAAATAATTGCCTCTGAAAAAAATGAATTAAATGAACGATTAGTAATCATTAATAACTATTAGTTTCATTATTAATAGTTATTATCATAATAATCACTATTACCAATTATAATGAATACTAACAGTTGTAATTGGTAATAATAATTATAATGAATGGAAATGATTAATAAATAATACACAGAGTAATGCAGCCAACTTTTACAAGCTGACTGCATTTTACTATGTATTATTTCATTAGTTCCATTAGTTCTTTTTGTGAAAACGATATATATTCTGCCCCAACAACTGGCAAATTACTAAGAATAAGTACTTTCGCTGGAAACCTATTTACCCTTGCTCGCCCAATAGCCTGCAGCAATTGGCTTTCCACAAGATAGAATTGTACAGCCTTTAACAAACCATCATTACTGTATGTAGTAAAATAGAAACGCAGGCCATTCCTTTCTACTGGTATATACTCCATTCTACTTTCTTCTAGCCCCATACGGTATCCAAGAGCCACACTTATTAATAAATATGCAATTGGATTCAGATGTGGAGTCCCAATAACAGTAATATTCTCTCCTTTTAAATCATCAATTCCCTCAGTATTACCAAAATATATTTCTTCTTTTCTATTATAGTTGAAGAAATCCTTATATGTAATGATTTCACTTTCAGGGTTATAACGTTTCATGAGGTTTTCGGCTAGACACTTCAATTCTTTTTGATTTTCCTTTATAGTGTATCTACTAAAACTCTTTGATGTAACCTGCAATATACTCCCTACCGGCTTTACAAGTCCCAAATCAATAAATGACACTGCTTCACCAAACACTAATTTTGCTATTTGCTCATTTATAGTGGCACTTAGAATGATAATCTTTTTGCTAGGGGGTAATTGATTTCTTTGTATAAAATATATGTAATCTGTATTGCCGATATTTTTCTTAAGGAAATAGTCACAATTTAGAAATCCTAATACATTCGAACTAATGGTTGATTCTTCTACAATAGTTTGTTCAAGGTCTTTTACCGAAGGCAATAAAAACGATGAACGTTCATGAACTATATCGTACGGTGCATTCATTATCATTCTTTGTAATGTAAGTATGACATCCTTGTTTGCCTCAGTATCTTGCAATTTTGTAAATGCAAAAACTAAGTCAGAATACTTCATTTGAGAAATTGGGAAAAGATTTGATATCGGATCCTCATCGAAAATGACAGTTGAATTTGAATCATCGTTTGTGAAAATTGCTCGTTGATGCGTGGTAAGCAGCAACTCTTCCTTTGATGATTTCACTTTTTCCAAATTATTAAGAAACATAGACACTTCTTCATTTTCATTGGAAATCTCTCTTAAAAACTTATTTACCGTCTTATAGGCTCCAATATTATAAAGGTGTTCAATTTTCTCTGAAAATGGTTCTTCGAGTAAAGGCAATTCTGGAATTTTTAAATGCTTTATCTTCTTAGCGTTTAAACGCTGAGAAACTTCCTCTTTTAGTTTATGAGTAGGTAATGCAATACTGAAATTATTTTCTTGTGCAAAGTTGACAATTGCTTCTGTTTTACCTAGCCCTGTCGGTGCTTTAATTACATATACACCTTGATCTTTGGCATTAATAATATCCCCAAAGGTCTCTTCTAATTTCTTATATACTTCATCAACTTCCTGAAAATGAGGCTCATTCAGAACCTGTACACTTCCTCTTGATAATTTACCTTGCTCAATCATATTATTAGAATGGATACATTCGCTAGCAAATGGACAGTAGGTATCACATCTTGTTGGCGTATAATTCATTTTCTTAATTTGATTCATCATCAATGACCATTCTTCTTTTTTGGCTAGATATTCCTTTCGGGAGTTAATGGTCTCAACTATTTTTGACTTCCCACCCTCAACATTTATCAAGTTAGTCATTAATCCAAACATTTCATTATGATAAAGCCAGTAATGCCCAGAAATTCCCTCTCGGTAAAGTTTGCATCTTTTTTGCAAATTATCAAAGGGGAAGTTCCGAACCTGCTTCACTTCTGGCTCGTCCAATGAACTGGTTTCAGGTGAATAACTATCATCCTCTTGAAAAGAATCTTTCGAGAAAACCAAGTAATATGAGAAATGACTATTTTTTACACGCGTACTATAGTAATTAATAGTGTTGGTGCGGTTTTTAGTCTTAGATACAAACAAAGTGTTCCCTTTACCTTCAGGTATGTCTTTCTCTTCAACCTTCTTATAATGAGGATACCCCTTATAACATGCCAGTCCAGAGGATTTGCAGAATTTCTTCATTTCTCTCGTTGTATTCGATCCAGACTTTATCTTCTGTACTACCCCATCCAAAATATCTGGTACACTTATAACTCGTTGATTAACAAATTCAATTTTCTTTCCACCAAATAGAATTCTCGCAGCATCGTTTGCATTTTTATCAGATGAAGGAAATAAAGTTGTTAGTGCTGTTTGAATAACATTCCTAACTCGTAAATCTTTTATTTCTTCATCCAAGACAAAAACCATTCGGAATTTAGGTTTTTCTTCTATGTGACTAAAAGTCGAATAAATAAAGGTTGGTGTCACTTTCCATTCGGTACTATGTTTAATTGCCTCATCGATCCGCAATCCAGAATCAATGTCCAGCGCAAAAACCTGCTGACTTTTCCAACTTTTATTTGACCTATTTCCATTACTAAATATTCCCGGTGTAAAAGATTTAGCGTTTGGTAGTGTTACACTTTCCATTAATTCCTCAATCGATACATAAACCTCCTTTTCCGCAATTCTCTCTGAAATCTGCATGACCTCATTTTTTTTAGGTTT
>NZ_JBJGXI010000027.1:0-71548 GCF_045635475.1 Radiobacillus sp. PE A8.2
AAAAAGGCTCTCTTATAAATTTCATTGCTTTTTAAAACGACATAATTGAAATAAAATGCTTCGTAACGTAGTGCTCGTGATTTCCGCTCCAGGCAGTCGCTTTTCGCTAGTATAAAGTGATTTTCTTTAAACAGGCTCGGCTTCAGCTAACTAATAGACTTGAAATATAAAGAGCAGAGCGTCCGTCATCGACTTACAAATTGAAACCTATTGCTTCTGCACTGTATATTCTTTGTAGCTTTCCTTCGTGCGATTACTCTCTCACCTAAATATAAAAAAGGGTAATTCCAATATAACAATTGGAATTACCCTTTATATGTGCACTACTATGTTAACTTAGCTAGGCTCGATTAAACCATATCGACCATCACGTCTTCTATATACCACACTTGTGCTACCAGTAATGGAATTGGTAAATACATAAAAAGCGTGGCCTAGCATGTCCATTTGTAACACGGCTTCCTCTGAATCCATTGGTTTTAAATCAAATCGCTTCGTACGAACAATATCCAACTCATCTTCATCAAGTTCTGCCTGTTTCTCCGCCTGAACTTCTCTCTCCATTTCAGCAAAAATGTGTTTAGGAGAACCGTTTTGCTTGAATTTTCGGTTAACTTTTGTTTTATATTTTCGAATTTGACGCTCTAACTTATCAACAACAAGGTCAATGGCAGCATACAAATCATTATGTTGTTCCTCTGCACGTAATAATAAATTTGTCATTGGAATCGTAACTTCAATTTGCTGTTCATCATTGTAGACACTTATATTAACATGTACCTCCGATGTAGGTGGAGAATCAAAATAGCGCTCTAACTTTCCGATTTTCTTTTCGACATATTCTTTTATTGCATTTGTCACCTCAACATTTTCACCTCGGATGTTATACTTCATCATAAAAGTGTCCTCCTTTCATCCTTATACAGTATATTTCTAGAGTACCCTGTCCTAATCCTGCTTAAACAAAACAATTTGTTTGTCGAAATTTTTACAGGACTGGTAAGGAGTATATAAGTAAGTATACCGAAAAAAACAATATTATGAAAGCGTTTTATTAACGATATATGAACATTTCTTGTCGTTTTTCTGGACGAGGTGAATGTGTTTGATAAGCGTATACGTCTCCCTTTTCAGCCGATTCATCAGTTAAAAGCTCGTTCAGGGTATTTTGTATTTCTTCATTGAATTTAATTAATTCGTTGATCATCTTTTTTTCTTCCTTAGAAAAAGGGGGTGCTACTTGTGACATTAAATGTGCACGCTTTTCAATTAGTATATTGATCCTTGCTAATTTATCTGCTTTTTTTTCATTATTTCTAACTCGCTTCAATTGGTCATGTAGTTTTAACGTTGTTTTATAAAAGTTTTCTAACCTGTTCATCAGAAATTACTCCTTATCAATATGTTATGTTGTTTGGATTAAATTTATAAAGTTAAATGTGTTTTGCTTTTTAAAATTGATAGTAATAAATTCCCGAATCTTAGCATAGTTAAACCAATTTTTATCCACGGATCAAAGTAAAAGCGTAGACGGATGGTGAACCATGTAATTTCAACTGACGGGCAGCATGTCGCAGTGTTATGCCGGTGGTATATATATCATCGATTAGTATAACAGGTTGGTTTATTGAGGTTATTACTTCAAAAGGATTTTGAGAGGACAAGCGTTGTTTTCTTGTTTTTTTTGATTGCTTTTCCCCGTGCAGACGGGTTAGTGCATTCATGTAAGGAAGATCTAATAATTGTACCAATGCTTCTGCTTGATTAAAACCTCGTTCAAGCATTCGCTCTGGACTAAGCGGTATTGGCACCAGTACAGCTGTTTTTTTCAAAAAATCAAAATTTGTTTGAAAACGATTTTTAAATGAATCACGAAATATCTCACATAAAATATAGTCGCCACGGTACTTCCAATTAGCAATTATCTCTTGAATCATCGAATTGTATCGATACACAGATTGGTTGCATTCTAACTCTCCTTGTGAACCAGACATTTTTTCCCATTGCTCACAGTCAGGACAGATACTAACAATACAATTCCTACTACATTTTTTGCATCTTTTTCCTGATAGAAGTTCTAATTTACTGTCACAACCATCACAAAGTGGTTTGGATTTCTCTGGAACAAACAACTGCTTCCAATCTAATATCGGGAAGATTTCTTGGTCACAAATTAAACAATGCATTACAATTTCCTCCTTCTGCGATTCATCTGCTCTATACTTTTCACAGCTCTCACCATAGCGTCTGTCTTAGCATCATGAAAAAACACTACCTCACCAGTAGGATCGATATGACTCCTTCCTGCTCTTCCTGCAATTTGAATTAATGCTGCATCATCAAATACGGAATGGCCGGCGTCTAGCACTGCAACATCGACGGATGGAAACGTAACTCCTCGCTCAAGGATCGTAGTAGTAATGAGCATGTTTATATTACCGTTACGAAAGTTATTTATTTTTTGTTCTCTTTCCGCGTCAGCCGAGTGAGCATAGTCAATCGTATAGGTGTGGTTATTTGTTTGAAGAATCTCCATGTTTCTCAATGATTGCATTAATTTTTCTGAAAGGCTAATCGTTGGGACAAAAATAATAACATGTCTGTTTGGATACTCTCGTTTATCAAGCCATTGAAAAAATGCTTTGGGTGGATGGTGTGTTGCTAGGGCTTTACGTAATGTAAGACATAATCGAAAACTTGGTACTGGGAGCGGATAACCATGGAATCGCTGAGGAACAAAAACTACATCTAGTGTTTTGGCTTGGACTTTTTTCTGATGTTCTGCGCGAGGAGTGGCGGTTAAATAAATCTTTGCCGCTGCTTCTTTTGCACTTCTATGTGCAGCAAAATGCAGAGACTGATCCATATGAAATGGAAAGGCATCGATTTCATCAATTACAATAACATCAAATGCTCTGTTAAATCGGATGAGCTGATGCGTGGTGGCAACAATAAACTGAGCTCTGGATTCTTTATCTGGACTTCCTCCATACAAACCCTCAATTGTGACATTAGGGAATGCTCGGCGCAGCCTTGGCAGCAATTCACGAACAACATCTGTCCTAGGAGTTGCAATACATATTCGTTTTCCTTGTTGTAAAGCTTGAGATAGACCTTCAAATAACATTTCTGTTTTGCCTGCACCTGCCACAGCCCAAACAAGTAGGTCCTTATTCCCTTTGGATATATAGCTAGCTATTTGTTCCGAAGCGTGGTGCTGATAACGACTAAGTTCCCCTTTCCATTTACATGGGTCAACATGTTTTTCCCAAGCAGGTTCAGGTCCATTCCAACTATATAATGGTTTACAGGCCAATACTCTTCCCATCAAGATGCAACTTCTACAGTAGACATGATTTTGGTTACAATTTGCACATGGTAGGCTGCCAAACCATCGGCGTTTTGTATTACCACACCTTCTACATTGATGACCTGATATTCTTTTAGAAATAGCTTCAACTGGAATAAAAGCGTAATTCGATAGTAATTGCTGAAAAGTTGGTTCATCCAGGTTAATTTCTTGTCTTAATAATAGTTTACCGCTATATGAAATGGCGTGTGACCGATCGTTTTTTTGCGGGTTGTAGTTATGAGGTTGAACGGGTGCAGGAGTATAATTGAAGAATTTTGATTTAAGAAAGGCTATAAGCAGTTGGTACACACAAAAACAGCTCCTCCTTGTTTATTTGAGATGCCAGGCATATCTGCCTGGCACATTATTTTATAAAAAATAATATAATTGCATACTTACCCATTACTTTATAAACCAGCAGATTCCGAGTGCACCTTCACCAAGGTGTGTACCAATCACCGGACCAAAATAGCTAATTGTAACCTCGACATTATCATATCTCTGCTCTAGTTCTTGCTTCATTTGTACAGCTTCTTGTTCACGCTTCGCATGGATCACACATGCTTTGATCGTTTTACCAGATTGTGCGTCCGAGCCGATCAAATCAAACATACGGTTCACAGCTTTTTTTCGTGTCCGTATTTTTTCAAAAGGAACAATTTTTGTGTCTACAAAATGAAGCAATGGTTTAACTTGCAACATGCTTCCAATGAGTGCTTGCGCTCCATTTAGTCTACCACCACGATGTAAATGCGATAAATCATCCGCCATGAAGTAAGCACGCATCGTCTGCTTCATTTCCTTAAGTCTAGCGATAATTTTTTCAGGCGTCATCTCAGGTAACGATGCCATTTCTGCTGCTTCTAATACGTAAAACCCCTGTGCAAGGCAGCTAACCTCGGAATCAAAGGCATACACGTCGATTCCATCAACCATATTTCCAGCCGATTGCATCGTATGATATGTTCCACTAATACCACTGGATAAATGAACCGCCACAACTGCATCATATGTTTGTGATAACTCTTCTAGCTTTGCAATCACTTCACCAAGTGCCGGTTGAGATGTCTTTGGTAATTCTTCTGCATTATGCACCATAGTGAAAAAATCATCGGCTGTTATATCAATTTCTTCTCGGTAAGATTCATGCCCAAACACAACACTTAACGGAATCATGTGAATTGCCAGGTTGTCTCTAATCTGGGCAGGGATGTAGGCGGTACTGTCGGTAACTACTACTATTTTCATTCGCATCTACCCTTCTTGTCCATTTTTTCTTATCTAGAGAATCAATTTATGCCATCATCAAATTCAATTCCTCTTGTCATTATTTTACATGATAACAAGCAAATTGCACAGACAATATAAAGATAATTGGATTAACAATCATAGTATGAACTATTTCATTTTAACCCATCCATTTCGAATAGCAGTTACAACTGCTTGTGTCCGATCATTAACATTCATTTTCTGTAATATATTACTTACGTGATTTTTCACTGTCTTCTCACTTATAAATAGTGCTTCAGAGATACCACGATTGCTTTTTCCATCTGTAAGAAGTTGAAGCACTTCACATTCACGTCTTGTTAATAAATGAAGGGGTTTTTTATAGTCAGAGTCTATTGTGGACGTATTGGTTAGTTCGTGTGATATTTTACGAAATTCCCTAACTAGACTGTCTGCTACTTTAGGATGCAAAAAGCATCCGCCATCTGAAACAACTTTAATGGCATCAATTAGTGATTTAGAATCCATTTCTTTTAGTAGGTACCCTTGAGCACCTGCATTTAAAGAATCTGCTACAAATTGTTGATCATCATGTACCGATAACATGATAACATTAATGTCCGGGTAATGCTTCGTTAATTCTATAGTAGCTTCGATGCCGTTAACTTGTGGCATATTTATATCCATTAAAACCACATCAGGCCTATATTGACCTATTAAAGGTAATGCCCCTGATCCATCATCACCTTCGGCAACCACATGAAATGATGGTTCATTTTCTAATAAGTTCTTAACCCCTTCACGGAACAGTTTATGGTCATCTATTAAAACAATATTTATCATACAATCTGTATCCCCTATTCTACAAATATTAATTCTGATAGTCATTTATTGAATTATGACATTTTTCGGCAAATTTCGCTATCTATTTATATCTGAATGTATGACTCTAGCATATTCCATTATACAACTAAACCTTTCTTCTTTCACTTAAGGAAGTATACTTAAAAAAATAAATAGAGTTTCAGTTTTAAATTTTTTAGAAAGTTACCGAATTGCTTCAATTTGCTACTTTATACCGTACAAATTATAATAATGTTTTAGGAGGTCTAAAGGTACATGTTGAAAAGTTATTATACTGTTAATAGGGAAGGCTCTGATGAAGTAACAATTCAAAAGTCTCGCTTTATTGGTTATGTCAAACGAGTAGAAACCGAAGAAGAGGCACAAGTATTTATTAACAGAATTAAGAAAAAGCATCATGATGCTAATCATAATTGCTCCGCTTATATTATTGGGGAAAACGATGAATATCAAAAAGCCAATGACGATGGTGAGCCTAGCGGAACTGCCGGAGTACCTATTTTAGAAGTGTTAAAAAAGAAACATTTAAAAGATACCGCCATTGTCATAACACGGTATTTTGGAGGCGTAAAACTTGGTGCCGGCGGACTTATAAGAGCTTATTCCTCAACTACCTCACAGGCAATTGCAACAACCGGAATCGTAAAACGCCATTTAGTAACGGGGTTCTCAATTATTGCAGACTACACGTTACTAGGTAAATTAGAAAACGCCATCCGTAACACTAGTTATATTTTAGATCAAATCGACTATTTAGATAAAGTAGATTTAAGAGTATATGTTGGTAGTGAAGAAATTGATGAATTTTATAGTTGGATTATTGACTTAACAAATGATCAAGTTTCGATTACCGGCAAAGACACAAGATATGTTGAAACACCTTTATAATTACATACTTATAACGGACCATTTCTATGAAATGGTCCGTTATTATTTATGTTGTAGATCTATATTTCGGTAAATCGTGATAATTTAATTCCGCAATTAATCTTTGGATTAGTTCATCGGAATTGTTAATCTGTAATCTTTCTGTTTGCTCAATTACTTTTTTTAATACTTTTTTATACACATCACGTTCTTCCAAAAATCTCACCTCAAGACAAACTATAATTAATTGTTATCGTCCCTGTATATTTATACATATGATGTTTACGCATTACTTGTGATAATATCTTGTGGATTAAAGTTTACTAGTCAAATCAACGACATAATTACCTTGGATAACTATTTGCATCAGCATATAGTTTGGAGACGAGTTAATCCAACTAAATGTGGATGTGAATAGCTAAAATTCAGTATTATTAAAAGACTGAAGTTACTAATTTTTACATTATAGCATATTTAATTGGATTAAAAAGTAGATATATAGTGACGTACATTTATGTAAGCACTTTTATTTTTTTGTAAACGCATGATGTTTTTACGATACATAGTATTGGCAAGACTCGTTTTAGAAAGTATAATTAGTAATATACATGTACAAAACCAACAACGATAAATGACAGAAGTAAAAATTCTTTTACCTACGGAGTGATATGGATGAAAAAACTTGCCATTATTTTTATCTTGGCTGGAATTGGATTATTAGGTGTTGGTGGATATCAATTTGTAAAAACATATGCTGCTGAAAAAAACAGTTTGTTAGAAGCAAAGCAGCTATTAGAAAAAAGTGATTATAGTGCAGGTGATAAGGAAGTCCTTGACGTACCTGAGTTCCGACCTGGTTTTGGTGAGACCGTTGGTATCCTGGAGATCCCCAAAATAGATGCTGAACTACCAATTGTGGAAGGCACTGACCCAGATGATTTGGATAAAGGCGTGGGTCACTATACAGGTACGGCTTATCCTAGAGAAAATGATCAAATCGTTTTATCGGGACATCGAAATACTGTTTTTCGAAAATTGGGTGATGTTGAAATAGGCGACACCTTCGTGGTAAGACTTCCTCATGGTGAGTTTATCTATGAAATGGTTGCTTCAAAAATTGTGGAGGCAGATGACCGCACCGTTATTCAATCAACTGCTCCAGAAGAAATATTAACAATAACGACATGTTATCCTTTTGGTTATTTAGGAAATGCGCCACAGCGATATATTATTACGGCTAAGCCTGTGGAAGCGGCTAGTTAAATAGAACTTTAAAACGCATGGGGCAATTATTATCCCATGCGTCTTTTTATTAATCAATATCTTACTATCGATTAATAGCTATTCACATATCGACATACATCATCGTTTAAAGTGACACACTTTCTCTAGTATCAATCGACTTCAAACAAGCATCAACTACAAGCGCATGATCTAACATCATCTCATTTGTATAACTCGGTTGTTTCCCCTCAAAAATCGCACTAGCAAAGTTTTCTACTTGGAGTTTATATTGATCCGCTTGTATAAAGAACTCTTCCATGCCATCTTCAGTCTGCACGGTGATACGCCCTTCCTCGTTTTCATTCTGATCCGGTCGAAATGCACCATTTACTTCGATACTCCCTTTAGAACCAACAACTTGATAACTATTTCTTGATGTTAGATCAAAGCTACAGTCGAATGATGCTTGTACACCATTATTAAACGATAAAGTTCCAGCTACGTTTGTATCCACTTGATTGCGTGGATCAACCTTTGCGCTAGCAAAGATATTAGTTGGTTTCATATTTAGTATGTTGCAAATCGAGTGTAAAGAGTAGCAGCCAATATCATATAAAGAGCCACCTCCCAACTCTCTGTTCATACGTATATTGGTATCTCGGTCTTGCATAAAGTAAGAAAAACTCGCACGCATGAATGATACATCACCAACGGCACCGCTTTCTATTAATTCCTTAACCTTTCCATGTTGCGGATGAAATTGGTACATAAATGCTTCCATAAATATAACCTGATTATTTCTGCACGCTTGTATCATTTCCACCAGCTCGTCGGGATTTAGAGCTGCTGGCTTTTCACATAAAACATGTTTTCCGCTCTCAGCCGCTTTGATTACCCATTCCTTATGTAGACTGTTTGGCAGTGGAATATATACAGCTTGAATTTCTGGGTCATCAAGTAACTGTTCGTAAGAGCTATACGCTTTTGGAATGTTAAGCGCGGTCGCTACTTCTCTTGCTTTGTCTCCGCGACTTGCAATTGCTTGTACTATCCCATTATTAGATCGTTGTATTGCAGGAATAACCTGTGTCTGACCAATACCTGCAGTACTCATAATACCCCAATTCAGTTTTTCCATAGTTAGCCACCTATCCAATTAATCTTGTAAACTTCTTATAGTGTACACGATTACATTTGCCATTGACAGAAGAAGCTACCAGTGAGGCTGATTTCTAAAAGATTGTTGTTATTGCGTAAAATGGCTAGTATGCGTCGTAGTGCTTAGGTATTCACTCATCATACATGTGCACCGCTCCGTCCCTCCACTTTGCTTTCCGCGGGGGGCTAGTGAGCCTCCTCGCGCTTTCGCGCTGCGGGGTCTCACTTACGCCGATAGTCCCGCAGGAGTCAAAGTGGAGGGCCTACGCTTCATAAAAGGTGCGTAACAGAAAACTACCCTAAGCTGTGGAAAAATACGCCACTCCAGCGGGAAAGGAACAGTCTGAAGACCCCGCAGTGAGCGCTCTTTGCGAGGGAGGAGGAGTAGAGCGTTCCCCGCGGAAAGGGCGTATTTTTCCACAGCGCCGGATTAGCAATCACTACTACGACGGAATTCACTTCATTTACGAAGTATTATACCGCACCAAACTTTACGACTATAGCCTTGAAAGGAAAAGATTACACCAATTTAAACAGTCCCCATTTGCTCTAGAATACAAATGGAGACTGTTTAAAACTACATTTCATTTAGTATTTTGGTATATTTTTTAAATGCTTGATAATTTCTATCCTCTAGCGTTTGATCAATTAATCGTTTTAGATTCTCTTTTTCTAGTTGTTCAACCACTTCATTAATTTCATCTTTTTCGATCGGAGTCTTATCACCATTAATATAAGGATGGATTATGGAAGATAAGCGGGTTTTAAAATCTTTAAGCTTTAATAATTCGGAAAGGGTAACACGACTATACTCTTTTCCTTTTTGAAAAACGAACACATCGCCTTGATTTTCCACTTCTTGTGTCTTTCTGTTTATACGGATCTCCCTGGCTTCTAATGGAACAAACTGATACACTTGATCGTCCAATGATAGTGAGAAATATTGATAAGCTAAAACCACCCGTATATGGTCTGTTTCTTCTTTGATGTAATAAGGTTTAAACATTTTAACAGAAAGCATCCCGTCACCCCCTTCAAATGAAGTTTAGACAATCACCTATGTGCAATGTTTTCCCAACGACGTTTATTTATTGCATTATATGATAGGACTTCCCTAAAAGTTAATAGCTTTTGAACATTTAGTTAAATATATTTCATTTGAACGCATTTGGCAACGCTTTCATTAATGGAATTGTACTTTTTTCAAGCTGAAACTACAATGGGACCTGTTGTTAAATTGCATCAAGTTTCGGTATAATAAGGAAGTATCTTTAAGACGAAGGTGAATGCACATGAAAAAATTACGATTCTTTGGAAGCAGAGTAGTAAAAACAGGTGTTGCGGTTTTCCTAACTTCGCTTCTTTGTCAATGGCTCGGTTGGCCAGCAGTATTTGCAGTAATTACTGCTATCGTAACAATTGAACCGACTGTATCAGATTCAATCAAAAAAGGCATTGTACGTTTACCAGCGTCAGCAATTGGTTCGGCTTATGCTGTAATGTTTATATTTTTATTCGGCAATTCTCCGATTACCTATACAGCTGCTGCATTATTTACAATAATCACGTGTTTTCGGCTTAACCTTCATGCTGGATTACTAGTCGCAACCTTGACCTCTGTTGCGATGATTGAGGTTATACATGATAACTTCTTTATTGCATTTTTAATCAGATTGGGAACAACCTCGATTGGCTTGTTGATCTCAACAGTTGTCAATATGTTTGTATTGCCACCTAATTACACAAAGAACATCACGAGCAATATAAATAGTTTACTCAGTACTTATGGTGTTGAATTAGATAATATTATTAAAGTAATTATAGGCGGAGTGACACAGCAAAGTAAAGAAAAATACGTAAAAGAAACCTTCTCACAATTGAAAGTTAAACTAGATAAAACAGAGATGCTACTTCAATTTCAGAAGGATGAAGCAAAGTATCACCGCTTAGATGAACAAGGAAAAAAGATATTCCAACAGGAGCAAGAAAAGCTTTCTTCCTTACGATTAATCTATTATCATTTCGGAAATCTTATCAATACGGAGCTGGAGAAGGTGTCATGGGATAATCAGGAATGTCAAAGCATCATAACTGCTGTCGAGACGTTAGCACATGCAATGAAGAATCCTGAACAATTTGATCCTGCAATCCATCGCTTACAGGTTCATGATTTGTTACAACGATTTTGGACAAGTAAGCAAAGAACAATTAATGAAGAAAACAATGAAAAGGCAGCTTTCTTCTCATCGGAAATCATTATACTTTATGAATTGTTATCGATTTATAATTTAGTTGAATTGCTATTAACAGATCAAGATATAACAACCTAGTTTTCCATCGGCTGAGGTAAGTAGTTTAGTAGTAATAAGCTTCTACTACCTTTTGACCAGCCATTGTAAACCAGCTTTTACTATCGACTGCAATCCAGTCTGCCGTGCTTTTTGTCTCAAAAATATAAACTGGGTCATCTTTATCATTTTTAGTATCGATAAGTGTGACCTGTAAACCTTTCACTTGATAATATGCTTGAATGATCTCAGGTTTAAGTTGAAACGATTCGTCATATGAGCTTATTGTTTGTTCCCAACCATTAATTTTCCAGGTATTGTTTTGTTTTATCAGTGTCACCTTGAACTTTGCACCGCTATTAATTACATCCTCTGGTCGGTAAGCATCCACTGTTATAGTATTGGGATCTACCTGTTTATGTGAATAAACATCTGTCTTCATAGCACCTTGTAATGGGCTTGGTGCATCACAATAACAGAAGAAAGCATCCACATTCTTTATAATTTCACTACTGATAAAAGAATCCGTAAAATATGGTTCAAGTATTGGACGGATTATTGCTTCAAACTCTTCTATCGTTGGTTCACTCTCTCCAATTATTTCATACCATCCATGCTCTTCTATTGTAGTGACCACCTTTGTTTGAACCTCATCCAGACTGTCCAACAAATACACGATATCTTCAGGCGTTGACGATGCTCGGTCTACTGAAATCACAGAAGCCTTGATTGGAGTATTCTTCGTAGCATTTATCAACCGGATCGTCGACATTGATGTATGTTCTTGTGCAATTTTCATACCTTTTTCGTCTTTTGACTCTGCCACAGTGCCACAGGCAGTGATTACCAAGAAAAAAGATACTAGTAGACAAAGCTTGATCTTCAACGTTAAACCTCCTAAACTAATGTATTGTTAAATATACCCGATTCAAATAATTGTATACTTATATTCTATTAAATTAACACAAAAAAATTACCGCGATTCAAATATCAATTTCAGTAAATGGGGTGGATACTATCAGACTATTACCTGATGGGTGTAATCGAATTTAGGTCTTTAAATTTGTAATCAAATTTGAAATTTGATTTTGAAATATACGCGCTCGAATTTCGGGTTCCATTCTTTTTGTGATAAAATGCTTTACATACATGTTTTCTATTAAACTATTTGAGTCAATTTCACAATTACTAATTACTTCCCATCACAAAACTGCTATATGCTATGGTGACAAAAGGATCAATTGAAATTGACTAACTTACTAAAGAAGGTGATTTTTTGATGAATTCTATTAGCTTCCATCCTTTAAGTGAAACGGCAATTATTATCGATTTTGGCGACAATATATCACTACAACAAAATAACCACATTTTAGCGTTATCTCGAAAACTTCATCAGCATCCATTTCCTGGTTTTATTGAATCTGTACCTGCATATACCACGTTAACAATTCATTACAATCCACTCCATTACCGTACAAACAGTTACGACCAAGTTATTTCCTATATAAAAGCCTATTTATTAAACTCAAACCCACAGGCTGCACCTGATAATAAAATAATAGACATACCTGTATGCTATGAGCTCGAATATGGACCAGATTTGGAAGATGTTGCATCTGTCAATAACCTATCACCAGCTAAAGTCGTAGAGTTACATACTACAAGTAACTACCACGTCTATTTTCTAGGTTTTACACCTGGATTTCCGTTTCTTGGAGGTCTAAATGACAGGATAAGTGCCCCAAGAAAATCCGAACCGAGGACAAGTGTGCCGGCTGGCTCGGTTGGAATTGCTGGTAACCAAACAGGCATCTATCCGGTAGCGTCTCCTGGAGGATGGCAAATAATTGGAAGAACGCCTGTCTCGCTATTAAATGTGGATAAACAACCTCCAACTTTATTGCAACCAGGTGATACAATCCGTTTTTATTCGATTTCAGCAGAAGCGTTTATAGCTTGGGAGGATCAATCATGGGATTAAAAATTATTGAAGAAGGACTGTTAACTACAATTCAAGATTTAGGTCGTACAGGTTACCAGGCCTTCGGATTTTCTGTTGGTGGTGTGATGGATCCGTGGGCAATGCAGCTAGCCAATTTAATCGTAAATAACGACGAAAAAGAGGCAGTGCTTGAAATGAGTTTTCTTGGACCGAGTATTACCTTTGAAGCAAATGTGGTTATTGCACTTACGGGAGCCGATATGTCTCCAAAAATTAATGATCAACCAATTGAACTTTACAAGCCTATACCAGTAAAACGTGGAGACACCTTACAACTTCGAACAGCAAAGACTGGACTGCATAGTTATCTTGCAGTTCAAGGCGGAATGTCCATTCCAGCTAAACTGAACAGCAAAAGCACGGCAATGAATGCCCAATTCGGCGGATTTGAAGGCCGTAAGTTACAAGTTGGCGATAAGATCGAAATTAACACACCAGCAAGTAATCAGAGAAAAGCCTTCTCTTGGAGGCTGGACCCGCATCTTTTCAACTATATGAATAGCAGTCATGAAGTAATTCATTTTATAGAAGGACGGCAATATCATTGGTTTAGCGAGGAGTCAAAAAGCAAGTTTGAACATGAGTCCTTCCGAATAACAGGCAGATCAGACAGAATGGGTTATCGACTGCAAGGCCCTACGCTTGAATTAATAAACCAGAAAGAATTGCTCACAGAAGGAACATCGTACGGAACAATCCAAGTTCCCTCAAGCGGTGAGCCTATTGTACTCATGGCAGACAGGCAACCAACTGGTGGTTATCCAAAAATCGGACAAGTCATTTTTGCCGATATGCCAAAATTAAGTCAACGGCGACCAAATCAAGCTTTTACATTTAAGAAGTATACATTAGAAGAAGCGACTAGCAAATGGTTCCGAATTAGGCGTCAAATCGATACTTTAAAAGCTATTACTAAATATCGTTGGTCAAAAGAGAATTAATTTCCAGCGAGTATATTAGTTACTCAATTATTCAAATTCTGGGTACTTAGCCGATAATTATGTATAGACAAACTACTTATTTTTCAAAAATAGGAGATACCTGTTTATGCCAGTGAATTTATTTAACATATTGTAATGGTGAAGGCACACCATCCAAAGGGTTTACTTCTCATATCTCCTAGTGCGTCGAATAAAAGTCACCAGTTTAAGCCTTCAACTGGTGACTTTTCAAATGTTGCACAAGTTATCGTAATGATACAACCTATCATCGTCATAGGCTAATACAAATAGGAAGAAGGGATGGGTGTATTTGGTAAAATTTAAATTCTTACCATTGGATAAAATTAAGAGCTACCATGAAGAAACTGTTAAGCACAACATTGCAATCAGGAGAAACTTCGTATGGTATAAGCATTCTCATTTCTTTACACTAGAAGAAGCAGATGGTAAGTACTTTTTGATGAACGGCTTTATGTTTTACGATGCCTTACAAACACAGAACAAAGAATCATATATTCCTTGTTTCATCTTAGATCAAACGAGCAGTGACAAGAAAGATAGACTATTAAAAATCTTGTTTCAAGGAACGAATGGCGAGCCGACAAGCTGGAAATTCAAGTGGCGCATTATAAAGGAACTGACAGAAGAGCACCACGTATCAAAAGAAAAAATAGCCGGTTATCTTCACAAAGAAACGAAATGGGTTGCTAACTATATGCTAGAGGATCCGATACCAGATGCTTACAAAAAAAGAGCAATTGAGACACATGCAACCTGGCAAGTTAACTTCATATGTAATCATCCAGCCATTCCCAAACGAGATAAACTTGATTTATACGAACAAGTTGTTAACGAAAAGCTGTCAAATTATCAGGTATATATGTTAGCAAGCTATTACAATATGAGCTATTACAGCATTTATGGGCATCCCTATGCCGCCTATCCACAGTTACATCGAACTCCTTTTCACGCCAAAAATATCGCTCCATAACCCAATGCACCTAAAATTACGAACGCTGGATGCACCTTTAATTTTTCCATTAAAACAAAACTCGCTACAACTAAAAATAGCATTTGCCATATTCCTGATTCATCATACGAACTATAAAAAAAATTAAATGCCATTACACCTAATAACACTGCAATAGTTGGACGTATGAATGTTGTCATTCTTTTTACGCGAGGGGAATCTTTATACTTCATCAGCAAACTCAATAAAGCAATCATTAAAATTAACGATGGTGCTACTGTTGCAAATACACCGACAACTGCCCCTAACACTCCACCTTCTTGATATCCTATAAAACCAGCCATCTTGGTAGCAATCGGGCCTGGTAATGCATTTGACATCGCCAGCATTTCACTAAATTCAGTAACAGACATCCAACCAAAGCGATCAACAACTTCATTTTCCACAAGTGGAATCGAAGCCGGACCTCCACCATAGCCAACAATCCCGGGTATAAAAAATGCGATAAAAATTTGCCAATACGTCATCATGATTGTCCTTTCTCTTGTGCTATGTTGTTCTTCTGTTTTTTCACAGGCATCACTAAAGCTAAGACAAGTATTAACGTAATAAAAATCCCCGGATGCACACCTAAGCCTTCAATTAACACAAGCGATAAGATAACTAGCACACCCGTCTTAATCCAACCAATACCCGCTTTTGATTTCTTTAAAAAATCATACGTTAAAACAGCAAGCATTACACCTACAACTGGCACAACTGCCTTTGTCATGCCTTGAACCCATGGTTGATCACTCATCGAAGACAATGTTGTAAGTAAAACGATCAAAATAATTATTGTTGGTACAATTGTCGCGAGCACAGCTGTAATCATTCCGAGGTAACCAGCAACACGATAGCCGATGTAACCAGCCATTTTCGTTGCAATCGGACCTGGCAAAGAATTTCCTAAAGCTAAGATATTGGCAAATTCATCAGAATCTAACCACTTGTACTTATCCACTACCTCCCGCTGAACAAGCGGTATCGAGGACGGGCCCCCACCATAGCCGAGTATGCCGACACGGAAAAAGGCCAAGAAAATTTCCCATTGTTGTTTCATTCTTAATCAATTCCTTTATCGTTTAATCAATTTATTTCTAAAAAGCTGAGTAATTTATGAAATTGACGCCATTAATAAGCTGCAATTAAACCATCTGTGCGTTTTTCCGTTCCACCATATAACACACCTGTATCCGGATCACGCCAGATGATCTGGCCTCTTCCAAACGTATATTTATCTAATGTATATTCGATTTGATGTCCTAACCGTTCTAACCCATCTGCTATGTGTTTAGGAAAATCAGGCTCAACCATCACACGCTTTGCTTCTGGCCAGTTCCAGCGCGGTGCATCCAATGCTGCTTGTGGATTTAATTGAAAATCAATCATATTCATAATTACTTGTACATGCCCCTGGGGTTGCATAAAGCCTCCCATTACACCGAACGGACCAACCGCTTGATCGCCCTTCGTTAAAAATCCAGGAATAATCGTGTGGTATGTACGTTTACCGCCTTGAAGTGCATTATCATGATCAGGATCCAACGAGAAGTTACAACCACGATTTTGCAGTGCGATACCTGTTCCTGGCACAACTAGCCCTGAACCAAATCCATCATAG
The DNA here is from genome assembly GCF_045635475.1 of Radiobacillus sp. PE A8.2. Taxonomy (NCBI): domain Bacteria; kingdom Bacillati; phylum Bacillota; class Bacilli; order Caryophanales; family Bacillaceae; genus Radiobacillus; species Radiobacillus sp. PE A8.2. Next base: position 16,560 of record NZ_JBJGXI010000027.1, read on the forward strand.
TTACTTTGAATGAACGAGACCATGTTACCTTCCTGATCGGCAGTCGCCAAATATACTGTACCGCTTTTTGGTGGTGTACCCGCTTCAGGAATAGATGCCTCATCTCCAATCAATATCCTACGTTGTTCCGCATATTGCTCTGAAAGTAACGCATCTATGTTAACAGTCATATGCTTCGATTCCGTGATGTACTTTTTACCATCAGCAAATGCTAGTTTCATTGCTTCAATTTGTTTATGATATGTAGCTACAGCATCTTTCTCAGAAAAATCAAATCCTTTTAACGTATTTAAAGCAAGCAGTGCTACTAGTCCCTGACCATTCGGTGGAATCTCCCATACATCATAGCCACGGTAGGAAACGTTAATCGGGCTTACCCACTCCGGCTTGTAATTTTCCAAATCTTGTTTTGTGAGAAAGCCATTGTGTTTTTTGGAGAAAGCATCGATCTTATCAGCAATTTCTCCTTTATAAAAGGACTTTGCTCCAGTTTCCGCAATCGCGGTTAATGTTTTTGCATGATCTGGCGACTTCCATAACTCGCCAACTTGCGGAATCTTACCATTTGGCGCAAACACATCAAACCAATCTGCAAACTGTTCATCATCTGCATACGGCAAATACTTTTCATATTCCTTTTTCCAATAGTATGCCAATACTGGCGAGATCGGATAACCATTCTTAGCATAATTAATCGCAGGCTCTAATGTTTCCTTTAAAGAAAGCTTTCCGAACCGTTCTGATAAAGCCAACCAGCCGGCAGGCGCACCTGGTACCGTCACCGGGATCCATCCTTGTTTTGGGATGTAATCATACCCTCGTTCTTTTACTTTATCAATCGAAATAGCTTGAGGTGCTGGGCCACTCGCATTCAAGCCATGCAGCTCTCCTTTTGTCCAAACTAAAGCAAATGCATCGCTCCCTATGCCATTCGATGTTGGCTCAACAACAGTTAATGCTGCCGCTGTTGCAATAGCTGCATCTATTGCATTACCACCTTTTTTTAAAATATCCAACCCAGCCTGTGCCGCTAACGGTTGCGATGTAGCAACCATTCCCCGGTTTGCTACGGTCATCATACGTTGTGATGCATAAGGATAATAATGCGGATCAAATGTAGGTTTACTCATCGTAAAAACTCCCCTTGGTATTATTCCAATACTGTATCATTCAGAAAAAAATTACAAAAGAATGAAAAATAGTGAAATCACGTCAAATGTTTGATACAATAATAGAAAATAATTCGTTTGTTAATCATTTTTATGTTTTTTATTAACTTTCGATAGTCCGCTATACAAATTATAATCGAAAATTCAGAAAAAATAAACCGATTTTATCTTTTTAATAATCGCTCTTTCTACAGTTTGTACTTTTTATAGTTCATGATTAAAGTGAAATCCGACGTAACTTTTTAATAATAATGGTGCGTACTTTGACACCGTTCTGTCAGAATACTTCGCTTTCCGCGGGGAGCGACGAGGAGGCTCACTAAGCCCCCCGCGGAAAGCAAAGTGTATTTCTGGAGCGGGTGAAAGCACTATCCATATAGTTATGCCTGATATTAGCTATTTTCCGCAATTCCTTTAAAAACAGCCTTTATATTTAGAAAGGAGATAAACACGTCATGGAGCTTGATCATACAGACAGAAGTATCTTAGATTTATTAATCCAAGATGGCAGAATGTCTTACACCGATATTGGAAAAGAACTTGGCCTTTCTCGTGTAGCTGTCAGATCACGAGTAAATCAACTAATCGCGGATGGCGTAATTGAAAAATTTTCCTGTATCGTTAATAGTGAAAAAGTAGGCAAAAATGTCTCTGCCTTTTTCGAAGTTGACTGTGAACCAGCTAATCTTGTTGAGGTGGCAGAAAGCCTCGTGAACAATCCCGTTGTTGCTAGCTGTTATCAAATGACTGGACCTAGTACCTTACACATGCATGTGTTAGTAAAGGATTTCGCACAGTTGGAATCATTCATTAATGAAGAACTATATGGATTAAAAGGGATAACTCGGGTGGAAAGTCACATTCTACTGCGCAGATTCAAGAGTAGAAGTGGCTTAAAACTATAACCTAAAGACAAAATAAATAGAGGCTCTGATTACAAGCCTCCAAGGTAATTTCTTTATACTTTTTTATTCTATTCTTAATCGCAATGGACTTAGTCTATCTTAGGAAGAACTCTTTCTTCTTTTGTCATCTCTGATTGACACAATGGGCATTTCGGTACCTCTTCAAAAGAAAATGACTCTCTCATCCATCCTGGACAAGAGTCACTGGTACAAGACCATACCATTGTATTTACTTCAGGTACAGGCTCTCTTTTATTATTATAGTAGGCCATTATAAACAAGTCCCCTTTCTGGGTATTACTCTTATTATATCCTATTTTTGCAAAAAAATAAAATCGCCGTAATAAACCGACAATTATAATAGTATGATTCCTTTGCGAAAAAAATGTATATTTCTTTAACATAATATACTCATAATGTCTTCAGATAATTCAAATAAACATAATTTAAGGGGGATTTACAATGAATCACGAAAAATATTTAAACAAGGCGATTGCGTTGGCCGTAGAAAATGTAAAAGACCAGGGCGGGCCATTCGGCGCTATTGTCGTTTCTAAAGATGGTGAAGTTGTCGGAACTGGCAAAAACAGAGTCACTTCGACGAATGATCCGACAGCCCACGCAGAAGTACAAGCGATCCGTGATGCCTGCCAAAAACTCGGTAGCTTTCAATTACAAGATTGTGTTTTGTATACCAGCTGTGAACCTTGTCCAATGTGCCTTGGCGCAATTTATTGGTCAAGAGTAGAAAAAGTATATTATGCAGCAGATCAAAAATTGGCCGCAGCCGGTGGGTTTGATGACGCATTTATTTATGAAGAGATTGCAAAAAAACAAGAAGATAGAAAAATCCCATTCTATGCTATTAACCTAAGCGATCGTAATCTTCCTTTTGAAACTTGGGGAAAGCTGGAGGGTAAGACGGAATATTAATAGAGTGCACAATTGTACAATGACACCCTTAAGTAATATAGAATCATCCTAATCTAAATTCCCTAACACATTTGATTGAACCTTCTTGCTTTCAGCCAAATGTGTTAGGTAATGTTAGCTACTTCCGAAATTCCATCAACTGTTCATTTAAATCCGATGTTTTGTTATATACTTGTTTATAAACACTAAATAACTTCTTATATTGCGCCGCATTTTCCTTGATTGGCAGATACGATTCAGCTTCTTCTAGAAAAACATCTGCACACGCTTCAAGCGAAGGGAACCAACCACACCCATATGCTGCCAACATTGCGGCACCCATGCCTGGTCCTTGTTCACTAGATAATTTAACGATTTCAGCATCAAAGATATCTGCCTGCATTTGCAACCATTCTTTATTTTTTGCTCCTCCGCCAATCGAGTATACCTTATCAATTGTTTTGCCATTATTGCGGAATATCTCAATTGATTCCTGTAGCGAAAAGGTGATTCCTTCTAATACTGCTCGAGCAAAGTCTCTTTTTCTATGTGAACTATCCATACCAATAAAGCTTCCACGAATAGTTGCATCTGCATGTGGAGTTCTTTCACCGACTAAGTATGGTGTAAATAACAAGCCATTTGCGCCAACTGGTACATCGCCTACTTCTTTCAACAATGTGTCAAAATCTTCATTTTCGGCAAACACATCCTTGAACCATGATAAACTGTGACCCGCAGATAGTGTAACACCCATTGTATAATAGGCATTTGGGGCAGCATGATTAAAATAGTGAACTTTGCCTTCAAAATCTTTATCACCGGTTTGCTCATACGTTAAGACGACACCTGAAGTACCGACACTACAAAACGTTTTCCCTTCTGAAAGGATGCCAGAGCCAATCGCACCACATGCATTGTCTGCCCCACCAGCGAACACATTTGTAGACTCAGATAATTCTGTGTGCTTGGACATGTCAGAGGTAATTTTGCCAACATTTTCATGTGAATCAACTAACGGTGGACATATCGAGATATTAAGATCAAGCAGTTCACAAATTTCAGTACTCCACTGTTTAGAACTTATATCTAACAAGCTCGTTCCAGCGGCATCTGAATAGTCCATCTCCAGCTTTCCGGTTAGTCGGTAACGTAAATAATCCTTAGGAAGAACGAACGTTTTTACTTTTTCATAAATGGAAGGTTCATTTTCTTTTACCCATAAAATTTTGGGTAGTGTGAAGCCTTCTAATGCGAGGTTTTTTGTTATTGAAATAAATCGTTCTTTTCCTACTTTTTCATAGATTTCCTGACATTGTTTCGTGGTACGCGTATCATTCCAAAGAATTGCGTTTCTTAGTACTTGATTTGATTCATCAAGCAGCACTAGACCATGCATTTGACCGGAAAAACTAATCCCTTCGATGTCATTTACGTCACCATCAAAGGCTCGCACGAGTTCAGATAATCCTACAACCGTTTGACTTACCCATTGCTCCGGATCTTGCTCGCTGTAGCCTGTTTTTTCTTGAATTAACGGGTAAGATCTTGATACTTCATTTGCTACTTCACCGTTCTGATTTACGAGTAATAGCTTGACAGAACTTGTTCCAAGATCGACACCAATTACATATTTCATTGGAATTCCACCTCTTTTTCGTTAGAATAAAACGCCACCCAGTCAAGGCACTCCCTAAACCCGATGGCATCTAAATACAACATATACCATCCATATACCCTATATCAGGTTATATGGATGGTTGATTTCTTCTTTACATTATTCTCCTGCGTACGCACGTAATAAATATTGGTTTACTGTTGCTTTAATAACTTCTAAGCGACCAGATTTGTTTTTAATTTCTGTTTGATTAAGTGCATAGTCTTCTAGCTTTTTGAAGTCTGTTTTTCCTTCTACGATATCTAATCCAATACCTTCTTTATAGCTGCTATAACGATCTGCAACAATATTTTCAAGTACTTGATCTTCAATTAATTTGTTAGCAACTTTATATCCTACGGCAAAGTGATCCATACCTGCTACATGTGCATGGAAAAGATCTTCTGGCTCAAATGATCCTCTTCTTACTTTCGCATCGAAGTTAAGTCCACCTGATCCTAGACCGCCATTTTTAATAATTTCATACATTGCCAATGTAATCGTGTATAAGTCTGAAGGGAATTCATCAGTATCCCAACCTAATAATGGATCACCTTGGTTGGCATCAACAGAACCTAGCATACCGTTGATTCGTGCATAGCGTAATTCATGTTCAAATGTATGACCTGCAAGTGTAGCGTGGTTTGCTTCAATGTTGAATTTGAATTTGTCTGCTAAGCCATATTTTTGTAAAAATGCATGACCAGATTGAACATCAAAATCATATTGATGTGTTGTTGGCTCTTTTGGTTTTGGTTCAATTAAGAATTGTGCATCAAAGCCGATTTCGTTCGCATAATCTACAGCCATATGGAAGAAGCGTCCAAGGTTATCAAACTCTAATTTCAAATCTGTATTAAGTAATGTTTCGTAACCTTCACGTCCACCCCAGAACACATAGTTTTCCGCACCAAGCTCTTTACCAACTTCTAAACCTTTTTTAACTTTAGCAGCAGCATGAGCAAATACGTCCGCATTGCTAGTAGTTGCAGCACCGTGCACCCAACGTGGGTGGGAGAACATATTAGCTGTATTCCAAAGTAATTTTACTTTGCTATCTTTTTGATAATCTTTAATCATCGCAACGATTGTATCAAGATTTTTGTTCGTTTCTCTTAAGTTATCACCTTCAGGAGCGATATCAATATCGTGAAAACAGAAATATGGAGCACCAATTTTTTCGAAAAATTCAAATGAAGCTTCCACACGTGCTTTTGCTAAATCCATGCCTGTGTAATTATTCCACGGGCGAATCGCAGTTCCACTTCCAAAAGGATCTGTTAAATCTTGTGTGAATGTATGCCAGTATGCAACACCAAAACGTAGAAATTCTTCCATCGTTTTACCATTGATTTTTTCTTCTGGGTTGTAAAATTTAAATGCAAGTGGATTGTTAGAATCTAGTCCCTCGTATTTAATTTTGTTAACGTTTTCAAAGTATGCCATTTTCATGTACCTCCTATTATTAATTATATTTATTGATCAAACTATGAGTCTATTATAACAACGAACCGATACTTTGTCTATTGAATAAACAAAGTTTATAATAATATAAATTAAATGTATAATAACGAGAGGAAAGTGAGTTGTTACAGATGCATCAAACTTGGAATCAACATGTTGTAAAAAAAGAAAATAAAACGCTTGTATTAAAAATAATTAAAGAACATGCTCCGATTTCTCGCGCGCACATCGCGCAAGTAACCGGTTTAAATAAAGGGACTGTTTCCTCGTTAGTTAGCGAGTTACTTAGTGAGCAGTTAATTACTGAATCAGGTCATGGACAATCTAGTGGTGGCAGGCGCCCGATGATGTTGTTATTTAATGAAGTTGCTGGATATTCCATAGGTCTTGATTTAGGTGTTAATTACTTACTTGGTATGTTAACTAATTTAAATGGAGATGTAGTAATTCAAAGAAAAATAGAATTTTCGAGTTTATCTTACGAAGAAATAACTGAAAAACTATTTGCAACGATTGATGAGCTAATCGCTTCTGCTCCTAAAAGCGCTTATGGAATTGTTGGTATTGGTATCGGTGTTCCTGGAATTGTCGATAATGAAGGAACTATTTTGCTAGCTCCAAACCTTGGTTGGAAAAAGATTAATTTACGTAAGGTGCTCCATCAAAGATATAACCTGCCAATTACGATTGAAAATGAAGCAAATGCTGGTGCCTACGGTGAAAAGATGTTTGGTGCTGGCCAAAGTTATAAAAATATTATATATGTGAGTGTTGGTATCGGAATTGGTGTTGGTTTAATTCTTAACGGTGAACTTTATAAAGGTAACAAAGGCTTTTCAGGCGAACTAGGTCATATGACGATAGAAGTAAATGGCTTGGCATGTCGGTGTGGAAATCGGGGATGCTGGGAGCTATATGCCTCCGAACAGGCTTTAGTAAAGAGGGTCAAAGAACTTGATATCCTAGATAATCAGGATATTACATTGGAAAAGATTAACGAGTTAGCTCATCAAGGGCATAGTCAAATCATTGATCTTCTCGATGATATTGGATCCTATCTAGGTGTCGGAATTAACAATATTATTAATACTTTTAACCCAGAGCAAGTTATTATTGGAAACAGAATGGCAGCTTCTAATACATGGATCAAAGCCTCGATGGAAAACAGGATTTTCAATTATTCATTGAACTTCCATCAAGATGATTTAATTATCAATTTTTCATCATTAACGACACATTCGGCAGCTCTAGGTGTGGCAGCGTTTGCGATTGATAATTTTCTAGAAGTTGATTTAGTACAGTGAATGTATGTGCCATATAGTTAAAACAAGGAGAATTCTTTCTAAACTTCTCCTTGTTTTAACTATGGCTCTTTTCGTAAACTTTGTTGCTTTTTAATTACATATTTGAAGTGAAATCCATCGTAGTGCTCGATGCAAAGTAGAGAAAAAGCTTGAGAGACAAGATCGGTGATTCTCGGCGGCCTCCAGGGTCCTTATTTGTGACAAAAAGGGCATTATTTGGATTGTGCGGCCACCAGCGCGCTTATTTAACTAAAAGGCACAGAAATTCTGTCTATTTTTAGTAGATAAGTGCTCTCATGTCCGCTAAATCATCAAATCTGTAATTTAAAATGAAATAAGCTCCTTGGTGTCCGCTTCGATCCTTTCCGGGGCTCGACGACCTTGGATAAATGTCAGCAAACGCAACGATTTCACACGCATTAGGAAATTTCAAATATGCCTCAATATGTGCTGTAGAAATCGCTCACGCTCCAATAATCATGTGATCACCTCTATTTAAATTATCAATTCCAGGTTATTACCTTATACTCCTGAATACGCCATAAACCCGCCATCAACAGGTAACTGGTGTCAAACACACTTGCCTTTTCGTCTACTACCCCATAAGTACATAATACCTAGTGCACTGCCATACAATCCGTGTCCCGTCCTACAGATTATTTTCTCTATGATCGTATGATAAACATCCTCCCTCCAAAACACACACCTAAGTTAATCTAATAACACCTTCATATTTCTCCTTTAAATTTTTGCCCACAAAAAAGAGGTATAAAATGCTTGCATTTTATACCTCTTTCCGATGATTTCTTGATTGGATTTGTTTGCTTTTATAAAGCCTAACCACCAAACGCTTCTAATATATCATCAATTTCTTTTATATCGACTCCATTTATTTTTTTTTGCACACTTGTGGTTTTACCTGTCGGTCTTATACTTGTTGTATAACCTTGGTCCATCATCGCTCTTATATCTGATAACTGATAAAGTATTTCATCGATTTTCTTTTGACTTGTTTGTTTCCCATGAAGAAAGTGATGTAATGCTGAAAAAACCAGATGTCCTAAAGTACCATTTTCCGCATGATATGCAATTTGATCATGTACAATGGAAGTAACCTCATGGGTTTCTCCTGTTCTGACATCAATGTATTCTTCCAACATCGTAACAGCGACTTTATGAATATAATCAGTATAGGTAGTAGACATCACAATCAACCCTTATTCGATACTAATTCGGCTGGCTGGGTATGCTGCTTTCTTAGATGATTTAACTTTGCTAATACTAATAAACCGAGCACGTTTAATTTTTCTAAATCCTCTGGAAAGTATAGTTCAATAGGACGACCTCTTTCTGCCCATTTCACAGCCGCTTCCTGAATTTGACGTTGTGCTAATTTAGCAGCGCCACCAACCGCAATGTATCTTACTGCACCTTTTACCTCAGTAGAACTGCTACGGACACGATCGAATAGTTCAAGGTATTTAATGGCCATCGATTTTAATTGTGGTGTTACATATTTACTTATATCTTTTCTGACACCAGCAAATGGTTCAACATACCATTCAGATTGTCCTGCAGCAAGTTTTTCTTCCAACTCTGTCCTCGAATCAAATTTATACAATTCATTTTTACTAATTTTTTGAATTATATTGTCTAGAAATTGATTGATGCCAAATGGCTCTCCTTCAACAGAAGCTACAGGTTTACTATTTTTAATCCCAACAAAATCTACAGAATCCCCGCCAAGGTCTCCGATAATTATTCCTTTGCGTGAATCCCTGACCAGTGCATCGTCACAAATTTCCAACGTATCCAGGTCGCGTGTCATCCCTAAGAATGCACACGCCCCCTCTGCTCCTACAATAACATCTTCTATGATTAGCTTTACTACTACTTCTTTCGGCTCAGCAACGCCTGGAACTTTGTGAAAAATAATGGTGTGTGTGCCAATGAGACGCTGTTTCAACAGTTCTTTTTTCTCTTTATATTGTGTAGTCGGTAAGGAAACAGCTAGCTGATCAATGTGATAATTAATATTCGTTTCATCAGGGGCTGATAGGAGCGCGTGATATGCAGCAATTCCAAACAAAAGAACATATGTCCGATCCTCATCAACTTTCTGATTGTTAAATGATGTTAAACTTACATTTCTTTGTCTTGTTGCAGCCTTCCCTATATAATGAATTTCTCGTTTATCTACGATTGCTTGACTATTAGTTTCCACAATTAGATTTTCTTCTAGAACTACATCTTCTTCCTCATATGGTTTTTCATAAAATTCTTCATCGAACAATGCGACAGCATTTGGCATTTGATATTCATTTACTATGCCATCTTCTGAAGCCAACACTTTATACCAGCTGTTTCCAACATCGACAGCAAGAAAACTATTTTTCTCCATGTATAAACCTCCTCTTGTTCCAATCCTATGCACCACTATAGGCAACCTGTGCTAGTACCCACTTAACTTTTATAAATATTTGCAAATCATTACCTTTCAAACACGATTCTCATCCCGTTTATAGGCTTCCATTACAAAATTCCGCTCATGCCCATGGGTAAGCGCCCATACATAGTCATTTGCCCTGCATAGGATGCATTATCTTGATTTTTAGGGAGGATATAGATAAATGTCAGATTCATACGAAGAAAACAGCCAGCATCTATCTGATTGTAAAGATTGTGAAAGTGTGCCGCATCATCCACATGTAAGTATTGGAAAAATCGTCGCTAAAGTTCCGGTTGTTCTATCTGAGCTTTCTTTACAGTTAGATTTAGATACTATGATAAAATTTCCAGAACCCGTTTTGGAAATAAAAGATGTTAAGAAAAGAGTTAAATTAACACAATGCCGACTTTTACTTCCGACAAACAGACTTTTTATTAAAGGATTTGTTCGTAAAAACATCCAATATGCAAGTCCAAGTAAAGACATTGAGCAAAACACAAAATCATCCATTGCATCAGATCTTCATTCCTATACTGTTGATGTTCCATTTCAATGTGTAACGGAAGTGAAGAAGTTTTTATCTAAGCCGGTTATGCCACAAGTGAACAGCCGTGAAGAATTTGATTTTTTTGTAGCACAGCCATTGCCTTCAGGTTATCCAGAAAAGGATGAACTGCTAACAAGTGACCTTTCACAATTCCATCAGGAAAGCACACAATTTTACAACGAATTGCCGTTTTGCGAGTTAATTTCAAGCAAGATCATTGAGTGGGATGAAGCAGTTGATCGTGTTTCGCTCCACAAAGACGCTCCAGTTGGGGAAGGCTATTTCACAAAGGTAGAGGAAAAAATGGTAATTGATCTGAAAGTACGATTATTGCAAAATCAGCAAGCACGCGTATCTTCTTCTACAAATGATTGTTGCAATAATCATGATATAGAAGAGGAATAGTTAAATACTATCCACTATTTTGGTCCACTCTTTATAAGGTCAAACAAGACTTAAGGAAGGAGGAATTTGAAAGGGAGCTACACCCTTATAGCGTCGCCTTTCATTACGTTTATGAAGAAAAATCGCAATCAACAAATATATCGAGGTAATCAGCAGACTGATAACATGGTAAGGAGGAAACCACGCCCCTGTCCTTCTTTTAAAAAGCGCAGAAAAAAAAAGGTGTCCAATCCGATAATTTTTCCTCCTCCTAAAGTCGATGACCGCCAGTATAGTGTGGAAGAGTCCTATACAGAAGAACAAGCTAAGGTTAATGAAGCAGAAAATCCAACTCTTCAACATAAACAGGAAGAATGTCATTGCCCCAATGGTTATAGCGATGAAGAGGATTATATAGAAGAAACCGATGGCCTGTCCGATCAACATTTTAAAGAAAATGAGTTTTCGGATCCTCATTTACAAACAGAAGAAGAAATGGAATCGGCCATTACACAGGATGATGATATTGATGAGATACAGAATAAGGACGCTACCATAATGGATCATTCTACATTAGATGAACAAGAAATCGAGCCAGATATAACTTCTGATGCAAAAACCAGAGACGATTTATACGAAGTACCACAATTTAATCACTATGAAGATGAAGATGATTTGGAAAACGAGGTTGAATTCAGCGAGCATGATCCGGTTGATGCGGAAAATCCACCTGCAACAATGAATCATGAAGAAGAGGAAGAAACTGCTGTATCTACTAATGGACAAATAGGAGAAACAGAGCAGGAAAAAAACAAGTTTGAGAATGAAAATGAAATTCTAGACAAAATAATTAATGTAAAACTCCCGATTTCACTTGCTAAATTACATGTTACTGTCGATATCTTTGATTCCCATCCATTAGGTAAACTAGTCTCAAAAGCAGAAAAAATTAGTTGGAAACTTCATTCTTTAAACGTGCATGTGCCTACATCATCTAATACAGCATTTCTAGAAGGGATCTTAGTTGCAACCATTGATAACGTATCAGAGGATGTGAAAAATAAACTAGAATCGATTCAATTACATGTACCTTGGGATGCTACAAAACAAATTGATTGGATCCACAAACCTGATCTGCCTAGTAAACACGAAAAAGAATATACCTTCTCTACAGGCGGTAATGAAACAACACATTACGAATATACGGAAGAATATGCACAGGATATTCAATTCAATCTCCAGCACATTAACGTGGTCTCTTATGAAAAAATGGAAACTAAAAAAGGTATATCCATGTTAGATATTCAAGGGAGTATGTCATTAGTAATTGATTTACTGCAGTGCCAGAATATTGCTTTAATCTTAGGTGATGAACTACATTAAATGTGTAAAAAATTTAAAAAGGGTGCCTCTCATTGAGACACCCTTTTTACCCAGGATAAACTGTCTATAAAGGAAAATATTAACTTACTAGTCTAATAACTGTTTATTGTCCACCGACAATTCTTCTGAATCTGTCATAGACTGTTTCTGACATTGCTCCTGTTGAAGATGAAAATGCTGTATCATCAGAGTCATCCCCATTACCATTTCCAGTTGGAGGAATAGTTGGGAATGGTACTCCTGGATCTTGTTGTAATTGAGTTAATTTAAGAACAAGAATAACTTCCATTTTTTCCGTAATTTGATTAAAGCGACCCCAATTATCAAAATGCTCAAGAATATCCCATTGGTTTACTGCAGAAGCAAGTAATTTACATTTTACTGGCTCATTATTTACTTCAAATGTTAGGGAACCAAAATTACAACGGTCCGCACCCATACCATCCTTAGAGATTTCTCTTCTTTCAAGAACGTTACCCTTCACACTAAATTCACCAAACGGGAATACTAGTGGACTAGCTAGCTCTACTTGTTGGAAAGCTGCAAATGGAACATCTACACTGTAGTCTTTAATTACTCCAGCACCATCTTCAGCGTATTGGATATTTTTGTGAACGAATCCTTTAACAAATAGTTTAACGAAATTTGGATTTCCTGCAACAGGCAATGCTTTACACTGAGTTAGACGTACATTCTTTCTAATGTGTTTAATATCAGTTGCATATGTCGGAAGGTGAATCTCTGCTTCTGCCAGAGTTTGAATCAACACATCTCCAAGAACAACTCTATCCTCTAGTGTATCTGCAACCGCAAACTGTTCTGACTCACTGAATAAGCTTTCTGAATGTGCTACATCATTTTTTGGTCCAGGTGGACAACCATAATTATTCGAGCCACAGCCCGTATTTTTCTTCATATACTCCACTCCTTAGTAATTTTAATTATCAAAAGTCCCCAAATTCTACTAGGCGTAGATATCAGTACGGTTTCTTTTGACCTAATAATGGTATATGTAAAAAATGACTATGTGGAATGGACTAGTGTACTTAGACTATCACCCTTTTTTTACAAATAACCTTCTCTTTACTATTAAACTAGTATTTATACCTATTCTGATACACAATATTTCACTATTTCCATACATTATTAAAATAACAAAAAAGGGGTGAAAATTGATGAAACCAAGTGTTTCTATAATTTTCCCTGTTAAGAATGAAGGGGAAAATGTCCAAAGTACTTTACATTCATTATTTTCATGTGAATCGAATTATTTGTTTGAAGCAATTATTGTGAATGATGCATCAGACGATCAGTGCTGTAGCTTTATTCCTACCTATCCCTATAAAGAAAAAATTCAACTTATCGAGACAAATGGTATCGGTGCGGCTAACGCAAGAAACTTAGGTGCGGCTAAAGCTTTAGGAGAGCATCTTATTTTTTGTGATGCGCACTTAAATTTTGAGAATTGGTGGATTGATCGGTTAATTGATCCGTTAATTACTGGAAAGACAGATGCCGTTACACCTGCAATAGCGGATATGCAGTCGCCAGATGTTATTGGCTATGGACAAACATTAACCAGCGCTTTGCGAACTATATGGAATAAGAAGCAGCCCAGCCTTTTTGAAACAGCTGTATTACCTGGAGGCTGTTTGGCTATGCACAGAGAAGTCTTCGATGCAGTTGGAGGATTTGAAACAAGGTTTAAAACTTGGGGGCATGAGGATGTAGAGCTTTCTATAAAGCTATGGTTATTTGGCTTCCGTTGTCATGTACAGCCGGACGTGACCATCCTACATTTATTCCGAAAAAGTCATCCTTATAGGATCAGTAATAACGATATTTATTACAATTTACTAAGAATGGCTTACTTACATTTTAATGCCGATCGTATACAAAAATGCAAAAGCTTTATCCAATCTCGGAGGAAAACCCGGATCGAAAATCAATTAGTAAAGGATGGAGTATTGCGGCAGCGAGAGGTCTACTTTCAAAAACGGAAATATGATGATGACTGGTATTTTCAAAGGTTTCAAATTAGTTTCTAACAAGACTAAAATATCCATTCATCATAGTCTATTATCCTTCACTCTCTTTCCCTTTTCCTATAAGAAGGAAGCAAAACGTTTCCGAAACTATAATGCAGTGTACAACTAGCTAATTTCCAAAATTGAATTCCACTATCGCATAGGGCTTATACTCAATCAATCATTTCAAACAAGAATAGTATATACAGAACAAAGAGCGACTATTTCTCAAATCTTTTTTTTCTAGTCTATTGAATGATTAAACAAATTTCCAACAAATGTTTCAATATACGCCTCCATTCTATTCCTAACATAAACTTTGGACAAATCTCAGGTTATTGTTCCTATTGATCAGCCGTTTATTTAATAAGCTATTACAAAACAAATAGAACGCAGTGCTTTTACACGCCAATTAAAGGGGGAATTTTTTATGGCACTTTTAATAACTGGCCCGATTGAAAACAATCCCGTAAATGGTATTAGACCTACTCAACAGGTAACGGTTAAGATTGATAATCGGGATACGGTCGATTATTCTTCCATTTTAATACAAGGATATTATTTAAATGGTTCAAGAACCTTGTATGTAAGTGAGTTATTTGTAGTAGCTCCTAATCAAGTTGTTTCAAAAAATTATTTTGCAAACTTTGATGGATTTGAATTTGTGTTTACAACAGGAGGGGCAGCTGAATTTGATACGGAAGTCTCAGTTTGGGGTAAAGATGCATCTGGTCAACTTGTAGATGCACACCGTCTTGTAGCTGATGAGATTGAAGATAGCCAGTAGGATTACGTATGGAGGATATCGCTGAATATTTTTTATGAAATAGTCAGTTAGTCTATCTAGCTCTTTGTTCATATAATAAAAAGTAGGAAGATGTATCGTTTGCGAATACTAACGATACATCTTCCTTATATTCTTTATTTCTATTCATAAATTATTCCTTTAATGCTGTTAAGTATGTCTCTGAGAAATTAACAATAAATTAAAAACATAAAATTCCCTCTAAAGTATAGGACGCACACTCAATCGTTCAGCCACAAACAAGAATAAACTATTAAAGATCGGTATTGGACAACACTGAGAACTTTCACTATAAGTATGTTTATACCTTTTGCAGTTTTATAGTTAATGTCCAAGTATAACCGAAAAAGTGATCAGACTACTTTTTTCATTTATAAAAGGAGCATTAATCCGTTGCGAATAAAGTAGTTTTTTCAAAAAATAGTAAAGGAGGAAAAGATTAATTATGACAATACTATCGACAGGACCAATCGAAAACAGTCCTGTTAGTGGGGTGAGACCCACTCAGCAATTAACTGTGAAGATTGATAATCAAAATTCCTTGAATTCTTCTACTGTGATAATCCAAGGCTATAGTTTAAATGGGACTAGGTCTTTATATGTTAGTGAATTAATTGCAGTTTCACCTAATCAATCGATCACAAAAAATTATTTTGCTAATCTTAACGCATTTGAATTTGTTTTCACTACTGGTGGCGCTGCCGAAGCGGATACGGAAGTGTCTGTTTGGGGGAAAAGTGGGTCTGGACAGCTAGTGACAGCTCACCGCATTGTATCGGAAGAACTTCTAGGCTCTGACATTGGAGCTACTGGTCCTCAAGGCGCTACCGGGCCTCAAGGCGTTACGGGCATTCAAGGCGCTACTGGACCTCAAGGCGTCACGGGACTTCAGGGCGCTACTGGACCTCAAGGCGTCACGGGACTTCAGGGCGCTACTGGCATTCAAGGTGCTACCGGGCCTCAGGGCGTCACAGGACCTCAAGGCGCTACGGGCATTCAAGGTGCTACAGGCATTCAAGGCGCCACAGGACCTCAAGGTGCTACTGGACCTCAAGGCGTCACGGGACTTCAGGGCGCTACGGGCATTCAAGGTGCTACCGGGACTCAGGGCGTCACGGGACCTCAAGGCGCTACGGGCATTCAAGGCGCCACTGGCATTCAAGGTGCTACCGGGCCTCAGGGCGTCACAGGACCTCAAGGCGCTACTGGACCTCAAGGTGCTACTGGACCTCAAGGCGTCACGGGACTTCAGGGCGCTACGGGTATTCAAGGCGCCACTGGCATTCAAGGTGCTACCGGGCCTCAGGGCGTCACGGGACCTCAAGGCGCTACTGGGTCTCAAGGTCCTACGGGTCCTCAGGGATCTGTAGAGCCGAATCCATTTCAAGTATATGTAAAATCTGATGTTGTAAGTGGTGATGGTTCTCAGGCTAATCCTTTCGCAACAATTCAAGAAGGAATTGCTGCGGTATCACAAACCGGAACAGTTCATATTTTACAAGGAACTTATCCCATTTCTTCTACGATAGCAGTAAATAAGCCAGGTATTACCTTACAAGGTTACTCAGGAACATTTATTGAATTACAAGCAGCAGTTATCGCCTTTTTAGTAACTGGAAATGGGATCACTATTGATCGCTTGACAATCACTAGTGATAATCCATATGCAGTGGAATTTATTCAAATAGGGGGAACAAACCACAAAATCACAAACAACGTTATTTTTGGCCCACCACAAGCCGGACCATCTACCGGTTGGGTTGTAAATAGGGGGTTTGTAACGCAAGCTGGCAATATGACTAACTTATTAGTTCAAAACAACATATTTTATTCATTGCGTCAGCCAGCATATTTAAATCCCAATACCACAGGCTTTATCGTAGATAATGTGGTTTACAACACCCGAGGATATGTAGTTGATAGTGCGATTTTCACTTTTTCTGGAAACTCATGGGGTATCCCAGATAATGCTACCGATATTGCTTTATTAATTGGTACAACAACAGGCGCACCTTATGATCCGTTAACAGAATTAAGCGAGAATAACAGTTTAGCAGATATTTCAGATCAACGATAATAACAAAAGTTATCTCCCAATCTTACAACTCCATTAATAATTTTACAATTAATTGAAAGGCATCCTAGTTTTTCTAACAGGATGCCTCTATCATTAAATTCACTAGAATCAAAATTATCTCTCCATTATTAAAGTTTATAGAATCTAAGCTATCAAATCGTAATAATGATTAGCAATTAATTAAATCTTTTTTTAGACCATTCCTCAAAAGAAAATCCGCAGATAATCGGGGACGCATGTACAATCAATAACATTTATATTTAATATTATAAAAAGGAAGGTGAACGATAGATATTTTAATAAAGATCTTCGCTCATCTTTATAAATCATCCTTATTCTATATGAACTCCATAACCTAGCATAATTATATCTGTTTTCACTTAATTCTATAATTGCATCATCACACGACGCAAACATCACAAACCCCATACACCTGATCATTAGAATAAGTATGAATTAACATTACAAAAAGGAGGCAGAAAAAAATTGGCAATTTTATCAACTGGCCCCATTGAAAACAACCCTGTAAGTGGAGTGAGACCGACTACTCAGTTGACGGTTAAGCTTGATAATCGAAGTGCAACGAATCCTTC
Source organism: Radiobacillus sp. PE A8.2 (assembly GCF_045635475.1). NCBI lineage: Bacteria > Bacillati > Bacillota > Bacilli > Caryophanales > Bacillaceae > Radiobacillus > Radiobacillus sp. PE A8.2. The sequence goes on from NZ_JBJGXI010000027.1 coordinate 34,236, forward strand.
CACAGTATTGATTCAGGGTTATTACTTGAATGGTTCTAGGTCTTTGTATGTCAGTGAATTAATTGTAGTTAATCCGAATCAGGTTATTTCCAAAAATTATTACGCAAACTTCAATGCACTTGAATTCGTATTTACTACTGGTGGATTGGCTGAAGATGAAACAGAGATTTCCGTTTGGGGGCAAAATTCATCCGGACAATTAGTAACTGCGCATCGTCTTGTTTCTGATGAACTATTGGGATCAGATATTGGACCTACGGGACCTCAGGGTGCTACTGGGATTCAAGGTGCCACTGGACCTCAAGGGTCTACCGGGCTTCAGGGCGCTACTGGGATTCAAGGCGCTACCGGACCTCAAGGCGCTACTGGATCTCAAGGTGCTACCGGACCTCAAGGCGCTACCGGACCTCAAGGTGCTACCGGACCTCAAGGTGCTACCGGACCTCAAGGTGCTACTGGGCTTCAAGGCGCTACCGGACCTCAAGGCGCTACTGGGCTTCAAGGTGCTACTGGGCTTCAAGGCGCTACTGGGCTTCAAGGTGCTACTGGGCTTCAAGGCGCTACCGGACCTCAAGGCGCTACCGGACCTCAAGGCGCTACTGGGCTTCAAGGCGCTACTGGGCTTCAAGGCGCTACCGGACCTCAAGGCGCTACCGGACCTCAAGGTGCTACCGGACCTCAAGGTGCTACTGGGCTTCAAGGCGCTACTGGGCTTCAAGGCGCTACCGGACCTGCTGTTACGGAAACATCTGCTTTCGCGGCAAATACTGGTGGAGCTGTGATAGCTGTTGTATTAGGTGGTACACAAGTTCCGTTACCTGATGAGCAATCTCTAGATGGGTTTACAGCAAACGGTGCTGATACGGAGTTTACTGTGCCAGAGACTGGAAGATATTATATATCATATAATATCAACACAACAGCAAGCCTACTACTAGGATCTAGAATTCTAGTAAACGGGACTCCTGTTGACACTTCAGTAATAAACCCCGTTATTTCTATTTCAAGCTTTAGCGGCAGCTTTATTGAACCACTTACAGCCGGCGATACTGTTTCACTAGAACTATTCGGATTATTAGGCGCCGCTACCTTACAAACTGGCGCTGGAGCTACTCTATCAATTATTAAAATTGATGACACTCCTTAAGACCATAGACCTAAACGCTACTGCAGCGTTTAGGTCTATTTTCTCAACTAAGTCAATTTCATAATTACTTAATTAATCAGTTTAGAGCCACATATAGTTTGGGAAAGTTCTAACCCAACTATTGTGAATATAAATTGCGAAGAATCAGTATTATTAAATTGACTAAACTATAAGATTATTTGAATTAATGATCTAACAATTACTGTTGCGACATCTGCAAATGATGCCTACGGTAATAATACAACACCTCTGGAATATTGTCCGCCTTCACTCCATTCATAATAAACTTTCTAATAAACTCATAATCTGCTGCTTTCCCATAATTCCTTGTATAGCCACCTAAACGATCAAAAGCATGTGCGCGAAATAGCAAGGTTCCATGGGCCATGCAATGCCACCCCTTTTTATATACCTCTAAAATAGCATCTCCATATTGCATCCAGTTAGAAGCATCACTCAACCCTTGAAGGACACCATCTTTTACATCGATAAATTCAGCATATTGCGCGCCAACCATATCCACGTTTGGATTTTCTTTAAGAAAAGATATTTCTCTCTCTATTCGTTTAGAGTGCGAAAGATCATCAGAATCCTGTAATGCAATAAATTCACCCCTACTCAGGAACATGCCAAAAGTAGTTGCGCCTTCATGACCTATATTCCAAGGTAATGCTATACCAGTTATTCGGTCCTTCATCCCATCATTTTCTTTTATTACTTTACTTCTAAATGCTTCGAAGACTTTCATCGTGTTATCACTTGATGCATCATCTATTAAAATAATTTCGACATTTTGATACGTTTGCGCTATTAAGCTATCAAGACACTCGTCTAAATATTGCTCTCTATTGAAGCTTGTCACCACAATGCTAACAAGTCCCGCTTCTCGTTGTATACTCATGCCTTCCTCCTATCACCTAACGATTTTTACCACTTTGAGATCTTAGCTAGCTTCTGTAATCCTTAATAACATCACGGTATATTTGTGTGTATGCCAAAGCCATTCTTTTTGATGTGAAATGATTTGCTACATACTCACGAAGAAGCTTTGGATGTGGATAACGTGCGTGTAAGACCTTTGTTACCATTTCATCTACGGAGCTACAAACTAATTCTGGAAAGCCGTTCAACACCTCTGAAACAGCACCATTATCAAGTCCAAGCACCGGCGTTCCGCAAGCCATGGCCTCCACCATAACCAATCCAAATGCTTCTTGGCAATTTGTTGGAAACAGCACACATTTCGCATATTTAAGCAAATCCTGCTTCTGTTGGCCACTAACAGCCCCTACGTACTCGATATTTGGATTTTTCATTATTCTATCTTGAAACTCCTCCACAAACTCCTTGCTTGTGGAGATTGGTCCTGCAATTTTCAGCTTCACATTTGCTTTTTCACAAACATCTAAAGCAAAATGCAATCCCTTTTGTTTCGCCAGTCGACCAAGATAAAGGTAGTATTCTTCCTTTTGCTCCGAGAATTGATATTCCTTTAAATCTATTCCATTGTGTACATAATAGCCCATTCCACCGCCTATTGTTTGCAGCATACGATTACTCACATAAGTAGGATATTTTGTACCATTATTCATGTAATTGTGGAGGGAACAAATTGTTGGAAGCTTGAAGTCTTCTTTTCCTATAGAGGATAGATGCGTGTGATCGTGGATTATATCCACTGATTGAGGTAGTAGAAGCTTTACTTGTTTAATCACTTCATCTAATCTCCAGATTCCCTCGTGCTGATAGGGGATGAGCGTTGCGCTCGTTTTACTGCCTTTCGGTGCAAACAAGTAGACATGATGTCCAAGCCTCACTAGCTCTTCGGTTAAATCAAAAACCACCTTTTCGACACCACCATAATCCATGGGAGGAACCGGATAAATATCTGGTGCTACTTGAACAATGGTTAGCGGCTTGAATCTAGATCGAAAGCTTTCCATCAATGGAGTCTCGGGCACCTGTTTAAGGAAGTACCTTGTTATTTCAAAATACTCCTTTGCTTTCTCGGAGTCTCCTAAATGCTCACAACAAATAAACAATTGGAAATACGGAAACCATAATGAAATCGTATTGCCCTTCTCACTTGTCTTGCTCTCCATTTTGACAGCCTGCTCATACCAAAAAACAGCCTTCTTCCAATCCTTGCCCTTCATCCATAAGTAGCCAATCATAGAACAGACATCAGAGTGTGGAGGCTCATCATAAAAAGATTGCAGCAAAGTCCAAATTGCCTCTTCACTATTACCACTTAAGGCATGCGCATCTGCTAGCCTAAAGGTTGCTTCTCGTTTATCGTTTATCGACTCTGACTGTTGGAGAAGGTATGCTTCAAATAGCTTGATAGACCTTTCATACTCCCCTCTCACATATAGTTCATTAGCATGATTGTATAGCTCTTGTGGCAACATCTCATTTGCCCAATCTCCTTGATTAGGAAGAGCGGCCGCCCCATCCTGATCCTTTCCCCATTGTTTGCATACACAAGGAACCACTCTAATATCACTATAGCCAAATTCAAGATTCAAAATATATAAAGGCAGTTGTCCAATAGGCAATGATGTTTCCAACCACTCTGCAGACATTTTTTTATTTCGAATAAGATGTGGCCAATGATAGATGGATCTACTAAAACGATAGTCATCCTGATCTTTCGTATAATCAGCATAGCGAAATGCCCATACATCTATCTTTTCGTTCTGTATCAAGCTGTCTATTTCCTTAAAAATACGCTCTTCAAATACTTGATCAGGATCGATCGCTAGAAGCCAGTCTGGATTCGTCTTCATCGCTTCTTCCCAGCATAGCTTTCTTCTTGCTGAATAAGGTTGGAATGACTTATCTTGAAAGGGCACTATTTTTACTTTTTCACTGGAAATGCTCGGCTTAGTACCTTCGTCATGAACGATAATAATCTCATCGACATATTGGTCTAAATGTTCCATTACATCATCTAGATAGCTATTGGATATTTCATCGATTACGATCATTGCCGTTATTTTAGAAACTTTCAAAGTTACACCTCTTTCTTTATCCAATCGAGTCAATTTCATAATTACCCAAAATCAGGATTATGAAATTGACTAAATCACATTAATCTTTGCTCAAGTAGCACTTTATTGTGTAATATTTTGCTATCATTTGGAACAAACTGGCGTGCTAACTCGTTGTGACTGTATGCTTTCTTAAAGTCGCCTACCTGATAATAGCTGACACACAACTCTAAATGAGGGATCCATGTCCAGCTATCTTCATCATACATGGCGTCCTTTTCGGTGGGTCTATTTAAATCCGCGGCAAGTTCATACCAGAAAATTGCTTGATACAGCTTATTTTCTAGCCGATTACAATATCCTAAAAAGCAACAGCTCTCTGCTCTCGGAATATCATAGAGAAAAGAACGAAAGATGTAATCGATCGCTTTCTTAGTATTCCCCGCATGTTGATAAAGCTTTGCTAGTTCGAAACATGCTCTTACCTTGTATAACGAACTACTGTCAGCTAATGCCAAGCAAGACTCAAATTGCTCGACCGATTTTTCCATTTCATTATAATCCCTCATTAATTCCGCATAGCTAAACCGATCTTTCAAACTTACTTTTTCCCCATTTTTGATTTGTTTTTCTAAACCAAGAACAGAAGATTTATCATAAATGGGCGGGATTTTTTCGTTAACAATTTTTTCATAAATGCTTTCATATCGATCTGTCATGATTTCCCTGGAAAAATGTTTAGCAACATAGTCACGAAGCTCTTGCGGTTCTGGAAAAGACTGTTTTAGCACTTTTTCTGTCATCATATCCGTGTTATCACAAATAAGTTCTGGAAATTGCTTTAGCACCTCGGAAACAGAGCCATTATTAAAAGCAACAACAGGTGTTCCGCATGCCATTGCTTCCACCATAACAAGACCGAATGGCTCTCTCCATTCAATAGGAAACAAGAGACAATTGGCGTTCTTTAATATCTCTTGTTTTTCTAATCCTCCAACTTCTCCAATGTAGTGAATATTTTTATTTGCTTTCATCACCGGCTCTACGTTTAATGAGAAATATTCCGTATTAAAAATTGGTCCTGCTATGATGAGCTTCTTCTTTGTCTTGACCGCGATCTCTAAAGCATGATGGATTCCCTTTTTTTCACTAACCTCCCCTAAGAAAAGCAGATAATCCTGCTTCTTATCATGAAAGCTATATTCTTGCAAATCAATGCCGTTATACACACAATATCCCTTACCCTTGCCAACATCCTCCAGTGCGCGATTACTAATGTAAACGGGATAACGGGGAAATGTACTGTAATTGATATGAATCGTACTTACTGTCGGGACAGATAAGGTGAGCTTATCTAGCTCGGAAAATTGTGTATGGTCATGAATAATATCAATGGAGGGGGGTAACGTATTTTGCACAAAATCCGCTATCTGTTCAGGATTTGATCCTTCATGCTCATAAGGGATAACGGTGGCGCTTGACCTACTTCCTTTAGGCGCATAAAGATAGACTTCATGCCCACGCTCCACCAACTCTTCCGTTAAACAATATACCACTCTTTCAATCCCTCCGTATTTAGTCGGTGGGACTGGTAGAGCATCCGTCGATACTTGAACAATACGCATTTCATAGATCCTCCTTTTAAAAAAAGTCACCAAACTATATAAAAGTGCCTTTTAAAATTCTACTACTACATTCTATCGATAGATATTCATTAGTTTACACGTGGTTTTTTTATTATATGAAGCGCCCCCACCATAAGTGTTGCAAGCGAAAGCCCGTTTTTGCCATTGATGGTCTTCCTAATACAACTGGTCGCTAGCCTAGCAATCTAGCGGATAGTTGCTTCTATAAATGGGATAAAGTTTGATTTACGCGTTACCAATCACTCATCCCTTTACTAGTCATATATTAGCAATGATAACTAATTATTATATTTAAAAAGAGGTGATGTTGTGATAACAATTAGTCTATGTATGATTATGAAGAATGAAGAAGATACCCTACGAAACTGTTTGCATTCTGTTAAGGATATTGCAGATGAAATGATAATTGTCGACACTGGTTCAACGGATCGATCAAAGGAAATTGCTCGTGAATTCACCGATAAAATGTATGACTTTGAATGGATTAATGACTTTGCCGCTGCTAGAAACTATTCCTTCAAACAAGCAACAAAGGATTATATCCTCTGGCTTGATGCAGATGATGTGTTACTTGAGGATGACCAAAAGAAGCTTCTTGCGCTTAAGAAGGACTTAGACAGCGCTGTCGATTCCGTAACAATGATATACGATTATAGCTTTGATGAATTCGGAAATGTGACATTAAGCCTGCGAAGAAACCGCTTAGTAAAAAGAAGTCAAAAATTCAAATGGCATGGCTATGTACATGAATATTTAGCGGTGCGGGGGGAAATAATTGACCCTGACATTCACGTTACCCACAAGCGCATTCACCATTCATCCGGAAGAAATCTACAGATATATGAAAGTAAATTGGACCAAGGGGAAAAATTCACCCCTAGAGATTACTATTATTATGCAAATGAGTTATTTGATAACCAGCATCATAGTAAAGCGATAAAAATGTATCATACCTTTCTCAGCATGGAGGAAGGATGGATGGAGGATAAAATTGCTGCGTGTGGAAAATTAGCAGACTGTTACAGTAAAGTCGGAGAATTTGAAAAACAGAAAAACGCTATCTTCAAATCGTTTGATTACGATGTACCACGCCCAGAGCATTGCTGTCGTTTAGGCTATATTTTTCTTAGTAAACAACAATACCACTTAGCTATATTTTGGTATGAACAAGCTGTAAAATTCCAAAAGCCTGAAGGGAATTGGGGATTTTTCCATGAGGCATATGCCACCTGGCTGCCTCATATAAACCTGTGTATTTGCTACTATTATTTAGGCGATTTCCAAAAAGCATATGACCATAATGAGGTCGCTCGAAAATTCCGCCCTGAGGATAAGGATGTGTTACACAATAAGCAGTTACTAAAAAGCAAGCTCTAATTATATGTAATAGAAGGGGATTTATAAGCTTATCCCCTTCATGATTTTTCTCACAAATTATGCTCCATGATTACCTTGCTCCCTCGCAATTAAATCATCTAGGCTTTTTTTATAACGTTGCTGAACAAGAAGCGTTTCCTTCTCAATTTCTGCAGCATAATTGTTCGTCCCCATATTACGATGAACACGATACCGTGTAAGCGGCTGATCTAAGAAGGAAATAGCATACGTTAATATCATCCTTATCCATAAATCATAATCATTCGCATAACGTAATGAATCGTCAAACATGCCCACATCTTGAAATAGTGCTTTTTTTATCATTATCGTTGAGCCATTAATTGTACATCCTGCTTTAAGGCTCTTGTAAAATGCTAACTTATTTGGAAAGCTAACGTTACATTTAGACATCGTTACGCGACTTCTACCATTAATGAGACTAAAATTCGTATAAGATATTTGAGCATCCTGCTTCTTCATGAAAGCTAGTTGCGTTTCCACCTTTTCAGGAAGGAATTCATCATCAGAGCTTAACCATACCACGTACTCCCCCGCCGCACGTCTGATCCCTTCATTTAACGCAGTGGCGGTACCACCATTGCTCTTTTTTACATAAGTAATGAAATTCCTAAAGGGAGCAATTTTATCCACGTATCGCGTCGATCCATCATCAACCACGATGATCTCAATGTTCTGATAGGTCTGTTGCAGCGCACTCGTTATTGCTTTCCCTACATATTTACAGTTATAAAACGGGATGATGATCGATACCTTGCTTCGAAAAGGACTTTCGTTATCTGTCATTATTTAAACCTCCTACATGTCATATCCATTCTTGATAACGATGCTTTATAGTTCACCATATTCGAACGAGTGACTGTTTGTTGTTAACATCTGCCCCATTCCTTCATATATTAGTAATAAAGCTCATAGGGGGTTATGACGATGTTTGGCAATGATTTTTATTCCTTTAAGAACAATGACAAAATTGTTACAAATAAACATATATCTTCAACCATTCAAAATACATTCACCATAGAATTTTGGGCACGGCCAGAAGCCTCTCATGCCGTTAGTATTGCTGGTGCTTTTAAACGACGATTTGTGATATCACCAGCATCTGGCGGCGATGCTTCACTTGCTGAACTGGGTGTATCTGTCGGCACAAACGGGGTCACCGTGTATGAACACACCACCAATGGTTTGTCTCATACATTGATTCATCCCGCTTCAATAAAACTATGGACACATATCGCAGTTGTATATCAAGAAAAAGTACCTTCTCTCTATATGGATGGCCAATTTGTGAAAACGAGTACAGCGAGCACAAACAATACAGTAGTACCTTCTGCTGTCTTTGGCGGAATGGATCCGGATAATTTCTACATGGGGGATCTCAAAGAAATACGGATATGGAATACAGCTAGAACACACGAGCAACTTGCCCAAAACATGCATCGTATTTTCACCGGAAGTGAACCTGGCTTATTTGGTTACTGGAGGCTTAATGAAGGAAATGGGACAAAGGCTTTTGACCTAACGAAAAATAAAAATAATGGAACGATTACAGTAAGGAGTGCTGCACCTAACCCGGTACCACCGCCAAATCCAGCCACTCAGCCAAGAAGGAGACGAAATAGAAAGACGGTGAATCATACACCTGCTCCACTCCTAAATGCTACTACACCTAACAATCAAGCGAATAACCAGATGAATATCTTATTTACTTTTTTCATTCCAAGTGGTGGTGTGGAAACATTAAATAGGCAACGCTATTATGCTCTTAAAGAGCAAGGCGTTAATTGTCATTTCCTTTATACACAATCCGGCACTGGTCTGCAAAATAATACTAATATCCCCGTATTTGTTACGAACAAGGACAAAGTAATCAAAAACACCATAGTAAAGGGTAACTATTCCGCTATCATCGTTAATTCGGACCTTACTTTGCTAAAAAAAATACGTGAATTTGGTTACAGAGGGATCCTCATCTATGAAAACCAAGGGTTAGGCTTAAACAAAGAATATGTAGAAGAATATATTCAAACGCACGGTTATCCGATTATAAACGATTACTGTGATGCAATCCTATATCCCAAAACCCCTCACCTAGTCCAGGCTTTTAGCAAATACTTTCCGAACAAAAAACAATTTAGCTTTCACAACAGCTTCAATACGAAGGAGTTTCACTATCGTCCCCTTCCGAAACAAGACCATCCAATTATTGGATGGGTAGGAAGACTAGAAGAAAATAAAAACTGGAGGGATTTCCTAGCGATTGGTGCTAGAATGATCCAAGATAATCCCACTATTCAACTATGGATGTTTGAAGACCAAACGTTGTCTACGAAGGAAGAAAGAGCTGCTTTTAAGGCTGAAACGAAGCGACTTCATTTAGGTAGTAATCTTACGGTTTATACTAATCAACCCCATGCTAAAATGGCTGACCATTTCTCTATAATTGGCGACTCTGGTGGCTTCTTATGCTCAACATCGAAGGTAGAAGGATTTGGTTATGCGGTGCTAGAAGCGATGATTTGTAAGTGTCCTGTTCTGTCTACTGATTCAGACGGTGTCCGTAGCTTCCTCACACATAACATTACAGGAAAATTTTATGCTTTCGGCAATATAGATGAAGCTTTTAATGAAGGTAAGGATCTTATAACGAACAAAGGATTACGAAAAACAATTATTAAAAACGCTGTTAAGCATATAGAACAACATTTCTCTTCAGAAGCTTATGCAGAAAATTTCTTGAACATGTTGAAACAATTATCACCTAACAACTAAAACACAAACTAAACAACCATAGTCCTAAGAAAACCGCAGAGCATCGTTTAGAAACGTACGGACTGGGACTCGATACAATAAAATCACTTGTTTCTGCGGTGTATATTCATTACAGCTTTCCTTAGTGCGATTACTCGCTCTCGTGTCATGAGGTGAGGGAAGTCTCGCTAGTCCCTGGCGCTCGGAGCTGGCCGTGGCTAATGCTTAACGTTATCCACATTTAGTATATTTTGTAATTTCCCGGCAACAAAAAAGTAGTGACCATTCCTTTATGGTTACTACTTTTGCGTTAATTGTCTATTCATTTCTTTTTACTAATTCCATCATCCATTTCAACACATTGTCGCGGAGATCTGCTCTTTGCAAAGCAAATTCTACATTTGCTCGTATGAATCCAGCTTTATCCCCGATGTCATATCGACTTCCCTGAAACTGATAACCTAGCACCGACTGAGTATCCGTTAGCATGTTTAAAGCATCTGTAAGCTGTATTTCTCCCCCTGACCCAGCTGGTAAATTCTCCAATATATCAAATATTTCTGGCATTAGGATGTATCGTCCCATAATTGCCATGTTAGAGGGCGCTTCCTCAATCCTTGGCTTTTCCACTAATGATTCAATGCTATAAAGCCCTTTTTCTAATACTTGTTCTTTAGGCTTTATCATTCCATATTTCGATACCTGTTCCTCCGCTACCTGTTTCACACCGATTACATTCGTATGATAACGGTTATATAGTTGAATTAACTGCTGCAATGCTGGTGTTTTAGCTGCAACAACATCATCTCCCAAAAGAACTGCAAATGGTTCCTTCCCGATGAAGCTCTTTGCACAATAAATAGCGTGTCCGAGACCCTTTGGTTCCTGTTGTCTGATATAATGAATATTTGCCAGTTCAGCATTGTGTCTTACAGCATCATATAATGGAATATTATTTTTCTTAAGCAATGCTTCTTCTAACTCATATGCGCGATCGAAGTGATCTTCTATTGTATTTTTACCTCGACTAGTAATAATGATGATTTCTTCTATTCCAGACTTACTTGCTTCCTCCACAATATATTGGATAACAGGTTTATCTACAATCGGGATCATCTCTTTTGGGATCGCCTTCGTTGCTGGCAAAAATCTGGTACCTAAGCCAGCTGCTGGGATCACTGCCTTCCTGATTGCCATAACGTCACCCCCCTCTAGGATTTATACCATACTACCAATCGTTATTATTCTCATATCCAAATCGTATTAACATATCTCCTGCATTCGCTTTAAATGCAGCTTTAACCTCCTCATCAAATTCATGCTTCCATGATCCAATAGCACCTTTACGGAAGGTTCCAGAGGTTTGGTTATCAATATTTGCTACCATTTGATTCACCATTTCTTCCACAGAACACGGCATGCTTACATCAGCCCATAAAAAATTCACTATTTTTACTAATGCTGATCTTCTGGAAGCCTCTGATTTTATTAATTCTTCAAAAGAGATATGAAGAGTCTCTGAATCAATTAGCCACTCATAGAATGGCATATTATAGTGATAAAAGTCTGGCCATTTCACCCCAGAGATAAGTGCCATCATTCTCGCCTTTGGTGTAGTATACACCGTTTGAAATGGGAGATGAAGCGGGTGCTCTGGCCACAAACTAGGAATAAAATAGGACATAGACACAAGTACATCTCTTGGGTCTCGATGGAGAAATATATGCTTCATGTTTAATGTCTTTAAAAACTGTTTATAATTCGCTGTATACCAAAGATGCCCCAAACCAAATTGATTGTTAGGTAGTGCCTTTAATCGTTGGAAGTGATCTTGAAAGGCCTTATCTTGGCCAACTACATATTTATTATCCATAAAAAATTTTTTTTGTAAGTTTTTAATATCCATAGAAACTGTAGGCATTCCAGTTAAAATTTGGTGTAGTAAATGGGTCCCACTTTTTGGCACGGAAGTCATCAAAAAAGGGGGTAATAGTGCCTTACTCATTTTTCACACATCCTCCATAACATATTCAAGCATTATCCATGCATCATTTCACGAAGCTTAATCGTTCTATATAAATGGCCAGCTAATGGCTCATTTTGTTGTAATGTATAGCGACCTGTCACATTCCCTCCACCAAATTCAAAAAGAGAGATAATATTATTTCTTTTCTGTAAATCAAAGTTCGTTACCATATTACTTAATACAAATTGGGTAGATGGGAATGCTCCTTCTCCATAGACTAGTGTATAAGGGGTATTTGCTTCTTTCAGTCCTTCTAAAATGGCTTGTCGTTTCCCTGCCTGTGGTAATGGAATAATCTTCACCCGGGGATCAGATATGGTTTGTATTTGCTTTGTTGCTGTTTGATTGATGCTTCTATCGATAATAATGACTTTAAAAACACTAAAGGTTTGTTCATATAAGTCATCTAATTTATTCATTACTTGTTCGGATGCATCTTGAACAGGATAAATCACGGTCACCTTGAATGGAATATTCCTTCTGTTTCTTGCTTCAAGCTTTGCTAAATTAAACGCATATCGCCACCTGCGATGTTCAGATTTTGAGCTCTTAAGCTGAGCAGATATACTATCAGGAGAGTTGGTACGATATTCCATTAACACGGTTGGGACAAAAACAATTTCACAATGCTCTGTTATCCGTAGCCAATAATCATAATCTTCGACAGGAGCTAGTCTGTAGCCACTGATTTTAGCTGCAGCACTCTTTTTGTACATAAAGGATACTCCGATAAAACAAACCTCTAGTAAATTTTCCTTTGGCTGATTCTGATATTTATTAAAGTATTTATATTGATCTCCTTGTAACGGAATTCGATTATGATCAACGTGCGTAAACGTGCTGAAGGATAGCCCAACATTGGCTGGTGCCTTCTCTAAAGCAGCCCTTAATTTCACTAAAAATGCCGGATAATAAATATTATCACTGGATACCCATGTGAGATACTTCACCTCAGGAAGCTTCATCAGGTAGTCAAATCCAAGATTTAATGTCGGTGGTACACCTTCATTTTTTTCTTTTATGATTAGCTTTACTCTTGCGTCTCCTGCTGTAACACGTTTAATTACATCTACAGTTTCTGCTGGTGCGCCATCTGAAACAATCACAAAGTGGAAATCCCGATAACTTTGTTGTAGAACTGATCGCAAAGCTAGTTCTAGATAAACAGGGTTCTGCTTGTAGACTGGCATTACAACGCCTACGTCTTTCATAACAATCTCCTTTCACCACCCAGATTAATTACGTTCCTTCGTTACCATTCATCTCCCTTTTCATAGTCCAATTGAATAAGGAGATTCCCGGCAATACTTTTAAATGTTTCTATATTTGATTTGCTGAATTCTTCCCTCCAGCCGCCACAAGTACCCTTGCGAAAAGTCCAGGATTTTTCGGGATGGATATTCTGCGTCATTAGCGTTAATAGTTGCTGCTGTCCCATTTTTAATTCTGACTCTTCGCCCAAGAATTGGATGGCTTTAAGGATTACTTCATCCCTTTTATTTTCACCTTCCATCAAGTCTTCATAGCGCATACTATATATGCTCGGGTCTTCTTGCCATTCATAGATGTTTTTAAATTCCTCATAGACGCCAGGATAAGACATAAGCCCCCATTTATTATTCTTCTCTTCACCTATTAGTTCTGTGCCGGCTATTAATGCATTTAGCTGTTGCTCTTTTGTGACTAATCGATTCTGAAATACTTTATACAGTGGATGATCTTGGAATTTATCATTAATAAAGTGACGTAAGGATACGGTAACGTCACGTAAATCTCTGTATATAAACAGCTGTTTAATAGATTTACTATGCAGCTGCTTAGATAATTCTTCATTATAATGTAGGTGCCCAGTCGTAAATTGACCACTTTGCAAATCTAATAAGGCAGATTCCTCCACCCTTTCAATCCCGGGAATTCCTTGGATGATCTGTACTAATAAATTTGTTCCACTTTTTGGTACTGAATTAATGAACACTTTTGGTATCACGGCGTTCTCCATCATGCTATCCCCCTTATTTTCCTTTGTTGAAGCATATCTTTAGGAAATCACCCTTCTTTAATTCTGTTTAATTTGAATTACGGCAATATTCTAGTATTTCTTGTAGCGTTACCTCTAGAGGAATTAGTGGCCTCCATCCTAATTGCATGAGCGCTTCCGAAATAACTTCCTCTGGGTGCTCTTGTTGATTAACTACTTTTGCTTGCACCTTAAATTCAATCGATGTTAGTTTTTTAAACGCGAAAATTATTTCCTCAAGCGATCTATTTTCGCCAGAATATACCGGATAAATTTCCCCAGCCCTTCCCATTCGTAGTAAAGATTCATAGGCACGAATAGCATCTCTAACATCTAAAAAATCACGCTGTGCTTGCAAATTATTTACCTTAAGAACTGTGGGGGCGACACCGAGTTCCATACCCGCTATTTTTTTGGCAAAGACAGAGCATACACCAGTAGAAACTCCTGGTCCAATGAGATTAGTAGGCTTTGCGATTACAATGTCCATGTCATACAGTCTTTGCCATGCTTGGGCAATAATTGACTGGATTGTCTTACTTAGACTATAAGGATGGGTTAGCGTAGCGATATTTGTTGTATCGAATTCAAGAGCAGATCCAACCACTACGACCTTGGCACTCGGTGCTTCTCGTCTGACCGCTTCTAGTAAAAATAAAGTTGATAAGGCATTCGATTCCATGGTGGAAATGGGATCATCCCACGATTGCCCTACATGGTTTTGTCCTGCTAAGTGGAGTACATAGTGAGGTTTCGTCTTATGGATTAACTTTCTTACAGCTTCTTTTTCTGTTAGGTCACATGATTCTATCTGAATTTGATCTGCATGAAAGTGACTTCGTGCAACTGCAATTACCTCAAATCCTGCTTGTAAAAAGTGGGTACACGCATGTTGTCCCGTAAATCCACTAGCGCCAGTTATTAGTATTTTAGGTAATGCGTGCTTCATGCTTCTTCCATCCAGCTTCTTAATGCTTGTAGCATATCCTCGTATGAGGGAACCTGATAATGGAAATCCGTCCTTGTACTGCAAATCGATCTATCTTGAAAAATTTCTGAATCTGGAACAATCTCCACGTCTTCTTTATGAAATACATCTTTGATTAATTTTAATAATGTGTATTTGGATAATTTCTCTTCAGAGGCAAGGTGATATAAACCCGTTACGTCCTTTCTCAACATGACTTCAATCGCTTTAGCCAATTCCAAAGTGGTCACACCATTCCAAAATACTTGATCATAGCCATATATTTTTCCTTTTTGCTGCATAAACCATAGAAATAATCCAATCCCATCTTCTTTCAGCTCTGGACCAATAATTGATGTTCGAATGGTTAGATGCTTATCACTTATCACTTCTCCCAATTGCTTAGACTGCGCATAAAACGAAGTCCCATCTGGTGTATCATTTTCTTTGTAATCGCCTTTTTCTCCTAAAAAAACACAGTCTGTACTTATGTGAATTAATTTCCCTTGATTTCGTTCCGTTAATTTTACTAACTGTTGAGGTAATAAACTGTTTACCTGAAAGGCAAGCTTTGGATGATTTTCAGCATGTTTATTTAATATCCCTATACAATTTACGACGATGTCTGGCTTTATGTTTTCTAGGACTTCTTCTAATCTCGTTGGGTCTGTCACGTCAAGATAAATACTACCTAAGTCTTCCTTATCTCGTGATGTGTAATAGACGTTATATTCTGGCTTCTGCTGAAAATATCTAACTATAACATGGCCAGCCATCCCTTTTCCTCCGAGAATTAATAGCTTCATGCTATATAAACCCTCCTTTTTGAAGGATTGTTTTGATTTCTTCCTTCGACATTAATTCTTTACTAGAATTGTAATTATCTAAGTTGGTAGGCTTATATTTTGCATAACGTTCCTCAAGTCCGTCAATATGAATAAAGGGGAGGATGACAAAATATTCATCATCATACGAAATGGCCTTCGCGCTTTCATATTCAGAGAGTAATAGCTCATGAATCTTTTCCCCTGGTCTTATTCCTAGAATCTCAATATCTACATGATCCTTGCTCGAGGCATCAATTAACACTTTCGCAAAATCAATAATTTTGCAAGCCGGCATCTTCATTACAAAGATCTCTCCACCGACGCTTTCAAAGGTTGCTTTAAATACCAAACTAATTGCATCTTCTAGCGTTAAGAAAAAGCGTGTCATTCTCATATCAGTAATACCAACTTTAGCATTCTCTTCAATTTGTTTCTTAAATACATGAATGACGCTGCCATTGGTCCCTAAAACGTTTCCACCACGGATACATACGAATTTGGTCGCTGTGTCTAAGGTGTTCGCATGAATAATTAACCTTTCCCCCATGGCTTTCGATAGACCATAGAAATTAAATGGATTCGATGCTTTGTCCGTGGAGATATAGACAACACGTTTTACATTACACTGCATCGATGCAACTATTACATTCTGTGTACCATGCACATTCGTCTTTAACGCCTCGATTGGCTGATATTCACAAACAGGTACATGCTTTAAGGCAGCTAAATGAAAAACATATTGCACACCATGACAAGCTTCTATAACGGCATCCTTATCTCTAATATCTCCTATGATGAACTTCAATTTTGGATTATTATTAAATTCTTGCTGCATCGTAAATTGATTTGATTCATTTCTAGAAAATATTCGGATTTCTTTCGGTTCGTATGTTAATAGCTGCCTCACCAACTCATATCCCCAGGAACCAGTTCCGCCAGTAACTAAAATGACTTGATCCTTAAACAAGTTTCATACCTCCTAGTATTACTTTTAATACTTTATCTGACACGTCGTTGTCGTCATAGCCTATAGGATAAGCCCAATTTTTCTCCTGTTGAATCATCACCTGAACACAACTGGCAATTTGATTAGCATCAATTCCAGATAACATATTGCTTCCACATGCGATTGTTTCAGGTCTTTCCGTTGTCTTACGAATGGTTACAGTAGGAATGTGAAATAAGCAACACTCTTCTTGTACCGTTCCGCTATCAGTTAGCACGCATAAAGCATTTTTCTCTAGTTTGACAAAATCAAAGAATCCAAATGGCTCATGAAATTCAACTAAAGGATGTACCTTAAGTTTTGCGTTATCCTTGATTTTCGATTTCGTCCGTGGATGCAAACTGCAAATCATCCTTTTCTGATGAGTGTCTGCAACGAGATTAAATCCTTTTATGATTTCTTCCAGCCGCTCTTCATAATCAACATTCTCTGCTCGATGCGCAGTAATGAGTAAATAGTTCCCCTTTTGTAATTTAAGCTGTTTAAGAATATTGCTTTCATTAATAGCAGGCATATAGTGCTGTAACACTTCATTAATTGGGTTTCCGGATACAATAATACGGTTTGGTGAAAAACCTTCTCGTATTAAATTCTCTTTACTATTAGGTGTATATGGCAGATTAAGACTTGATACAGTATCGATTACACGACGGTTTTTTTCCTCAGGAACTTCTAAATCGAAGCATCGGTTACCAGCCTCCATATGCACTACTGGAATTCCCATTCTTTCTGCTAATATGGCACTTAAACCACTATTTGTGTCCCCTAACACAAGCACTTTGTCTGGTTTCTCCTTTAGTATTACCTTTTCTAATTCTTTGTACATAATAGACAATTGTTCTCCTAAAGTGTGTTGGCTGTTTGCCAAGATATAGTCTGGTTTTCTCACTTTCAGCTCTTTAAAGAACACATCATTTAGTGACTTTGTAAAATTCTGACCGGTATGCACAACAATATGCTTATCAGCAAATTGATCTAATTTTTCAATTATTAGGCTCAAGCGGATAATCTCTGGCCGTGTGCCTAATATTGTCATGATTTTCACCTATTAATCACACCCTCCAAGTCATAGCTTATAGTCCTACTTTTCTTTTTTTTTAATTCCGACCTTAGTTATATCAATATGCTATATTTCTCTACTTGCTATAGGCAACACTATTAGAATTGTTGAATAAATAAATTATCCTCAATTGCCTATAACTAAAGGATTTAATCTTGTTTAATGCTTTTGCCCCAAACATTTTGTCTATGCTTTTTCTATTATTTTAGGACTATAATCTATTTTCACTTGAGTCGATGCTTCATTGGCTTACATAGCTATATGGGGCTGTGAATTGCTACAAGTTAAAATTGACTACTTTTTAAATACGCTCCATAAAATGGATGGTGAGTAGGGCTAATATTATGTACAGGCAAAATAAATTTACATAACCATATATGAAAAGGAAAAATGTATACTAACTGGAGAGAATTTTTATGAATTTAGAGGCACTATTTCTATGTATAACTCTCGCTTTTATGTTTGTTTGCTTAATAAAGGAGTGGCTTGCTGTTGAATTCACCCTATTTCTTGTATTAGTTGTGATCATTCTATCTGGGATATTAGAATCATCTGTTGCGCTGATAGGATTCTCAAATCCAGGAGTTCACACGGTAGCTCTACTCTTTATTATAAGTTCTGCGGTGTCCAGAAGCGGGATATTGGATACGTTTATACAGAAAGCTTTAGGAGAGGAAAGAAATATTCGATATTTGCTTGCTCGAATCATGTTACCAATCAGTACAATGTCTGCTTTTATGAGTAATACACCGATTGTAACCATGTTAATTCCAACGCTTCAAAATTTGGCGAATATCAATCATGTTAAACCATCAAAATTACTCATTCCACTATCTTATGCTGCTATTACCGGGGGAACCATAACACTTGTTGGGACATCCACCAATTTAATGATCCAGGGATTCCTAGTTGAGAAAGGCTTAGAAGGTTTTCACTTTTTTGAATTTGCCTATTTCGGTGTGCCAATAACAATCTGTTGCTTTCTGTATTTTGTAACCATAGGCCACTTCATCTTACCTAGTAGAGATCAATACACAGAAACTTTTCAAAGAGAACAAAAAGATTACATTCACAAATTTGTTGTTCATAATGACTCTCCCTTAGTTGGTAAAACGGTTAACGAAGCTATGCTCCGTCAACTAGACCAATTATTTCTTGTTCAAATCGTTCGGACGGGGCATGCCATTATTCCTAATCCAGATGAGGATCAGATTCAAGTTAATGATATTTTAGTGTTCTCCGGTAACCCAGAACAAATCTGTCACTTAGAAAATCAATTAGGTCTTAGTCCTTATATTCCAGATGGGAAACATAACAGTGATCATAATTTGACATCACTTTACGAGGTAGGGATATCCACAAATTCACCAATAGTTTCTAAAAAAATTAAGGAAAGTCATTTTCGTTCTAAATATAATGCGTCTATTATTTCCATTAAACGAAGAGATAAAGTTATTTATTCAGGAATCGGTAGATTTGTACTAAAGCCGGGAGATATCCTTTTGGTACTTGCAAAAAAAGATTTTGTTAAGTCGTGGGCGGATACAATAGACTTTTACTTCATTTCTCCAGTAAATAGGAAGAAAACTAGATTAACTTATAAAAAATTTATAATAATCGGAATTATACTTTCCATTGTTATTTGTTCTTCTTTTCAGATTTTATCAATTTTTAAATTGGTATTACTTGCAACTGTACTATTAATTTTAACGAGGGTAATGACTTTATCAGATGCAATAAAGTCGATTAACTGGGACATCATTATTTTGATGGGATGTGCAATTGGAATTGGAAAAGCGTTTGAGAAAACAGGGCTAGCAGAAATTGTTGCTAACCTGCTTATTCACTTTCAGCCTGCATTGGGGCTAATGGGTACTATTATACTTTTCTATCTGATCACACTGTTTTTCACTGAATTACTTAATAACCTCGCTACATCTGCATTAATGTTCCCAATCGGTTTTTCTATTTCAGAGCAACTGCAATTAGACCCTTTGATGTTCGGTATGATTACAGCTATCGCTGCTTCGTGTAGTTTTCTAACTCCGATCGGCTATCAAACTAACTTGCTAGTATATGGTCCAGGAGGTTATAAGTTTTCTGATTATTTTAAGGTAGGGCTTCCATTAAGTCTATTATGTATGATTATCACTATAGTAGTTGCTTATTTAAAATGGATCAAATAGAAAGGAGACTGTTTAAATGGATGAAAAACTCGTTACTTGGCATCAATCCTTGATAGGAAAAGATGATCGCAGGAAGCTGCATGGTCATGGAAGTGTCATGATCTGGTTTACAGGCTTATCCGGTTCAGGTAAATCAACCATCGCCAACGCTCTACAACAGAAACTATTCGAAAAGGGTATTAACGTCTATTTATTAGATGGTGATAATTTACGACATGGTATAAATCAAAACCTCTCTTTTTCACAAGAGGACCGTAAAGAAAATGTGAGAAGAGTGGCTGAGATCGGCAAGCTATTCGTAGATGCTGGTGTTGTTGTCCTCTCAGCACTTATTTCTCCCTTTGAAGTTGATCGAGCAGACGCCAGAGCTTTGTTCGACGAGATGGAATTTATTGAGGTGTATATAAAATGTTCAATAAAAACTTGCGAGAAACGGGATCCAAAAGGACTTTATAAAAAAGCTCACGAAGGAAAAATCAAACAGTTCACTGGTGTTGATCAAAGCTATGAAACCCCTCGAGTTCCAGAAATAACGATCGACACGGATAACATGTCTATAGAAGAATCAGTGGAGATTCTTTTAACTTACCTTATCGATAATGAAATTATTTAACGAAAGAGGAGTGAACACTCAGCGTTCACAAATATATGTCCTGTCTTGAATAATCAAATCGCAAATGAATAGTATAAAGCAAAAGAAAGATGCCGATTTCTAAAATCGGCATCTTTCTTTTGCTTTGTTTTTTAAAAATTCAAATAGACAATTGTACCGATGATGATAGATTGCTCATATACCAATGCCTATCATTATCTAAAAAACTATCAAAATTCCACGTTTTCACTACTACATTTATCCCTAAGCAGGCATAGGATAGATTGAATCATAATTTCCGAGGAGGAGCATAATGAGCAAAGATAAGAATTGGGTAAGTGTTAATAAGTCAGCTTCCGTTGAGCAATGTGAAGTTACAAATGTTGATCCAGTAACAACTCCAGCAGGAACCAGAATCCTTCGAGTTCCCGTAACATTAGCTGAAGTAGAAGTAAATTCTAACTTGGTTGCAAATATTCATTTTCCAGATCCTGTTCTTGAAATTAAGGACATCAAAA
This sequence comes from Radiobacillus sp. PE A8.2, assembly GCF_045635475.1. NCBI lineage: Bacteria > Bacillati > Bacillota > Bacilli > Caryophanales > Bacillaceae > Radiobacillus > Radiobacillus sp. PE A8.2. The sequence goes on from NZ_JBJGXI010000027.1 coordinate 55,367, forward strand.
AACGTTTAAAATTAGTTCAATGTCGTTTACTAACAAATCCAGCTTCAAATGGTACAGATTTTTCAACAGAACCATTGTCGTTATTTCTAAAGGGGTATGTGCGTAAAAATATTCAATATGCATCACCTTGCCCAGATTCAAGTGATTATTCTGTGTCTTCACAAATGAAATCATTTACAGTCGATATACCATTTCAGTGTGTTACAAGAATTGAAACAGATAACTTTCTTTCACCAGTTCTACTACCTCAGGTGAATACTCGAAGTGAATTTGATTTTTTTAGAGAGCAAGATTTAGGCAAAGGCTTCCCTGAAAAAGACCATCTTTTGTCTAGCGATCTGTCTCAGTTTCATCAAGAGAGCGCTCAATTCTATAATCAACTACCATATTGTGAGCTACTAAATAGCCATATTACCGAATTCGATGAAGCGATTGATCGCAAACCACTTCCTGGTCACAAATCATTTGAAGAAGGTACATTTCAGGAAATAGTTGAGAAAATGTTCTTAAGATTTACTATAAAAATTCTACAAAATCAACAAATAGAAGTTAACGCTTTATAACTTTATACAAGAACAAAAGCGCAGAGCGCCGGTTAGCGACGTACGGACTGGACTGAACCGTAGGAGATAAAGGAAACATGCCCCTGCATAAGGGGTATGTCGACGTTGGACGACAAGTCCGCTTTTAGTCGACCTTCCATAAAACCTGAACCGATGTTGACTTATCGTGTCATGAGGTGAGGGAAGTCTCGCTAGTCGCTGGCGCTCGGAGCTGGCCTTGGCTAATGCTTAATGTTATCCACATTTAGTATATTTTATAATTTCCTATACAACCAGAAAACTGATATACAATGAAGGCAGTAACATATCATTTCAAGAATGATGGCGTTGCCTTCTCTACATAAAGCGCTAACTTCTCTAAAATAGTCCATGTGTTTTCATAATTTAAGAATGCTCTCTTCTTAAAGTTTATGAACCCTTTACTTAAGCTATCCCAGATAGAGGAAACTAATAGTATGCAAATTATTAGCGACTAGGTAAAAAACTAGTCCATTTATTTGGCATAATATGACTTGTTATATTAATAGCATTCGTACTTGAACCACTTAAATTCATTACAGCTATGCTCATGCTTCCAACCATCTCTTTCACAACATCCGCAGTCATATTCATGTCTTTTCTTCTTATGGCAACCGCAATCATATTCCCAGTCTTTTTCCTTGTGGTAACAGCATTCATGTTCTCGTTCTTTTTTCTTGCAATACCAACACTCATATTCAAAGTCTTTTTTCTTATGGCAGCTGCATTCATGTTCCTTTTCTTTTTTCTTACAACAACTACTTTTACACTCTACTTTTTTACAACAAATAATAAAACATTTTTCTTTATGCTCTCTCTTATTACAACCACAATTACTAAAATTATCTAAATTACTATTACCCACTTACAGACACCCCCTCTCTTATTAGCTATCTTATGTAGAGGTATATTATTTTGTATAATGAATAATCCTAAGCCTTCCCTATTAATAAGCCTGTTTATCGTTAAATAAGAGAATATGATTCATATAACTAGCTTTTGTTGTCCTAAATATAATAATTCTTCTCAAACAGAATCTAGTCTCGTTTACTGTGTGAAATTATAGACATTTTCACATAGTAAGATTCCATTTTTTTCAAATATATGTGTCAATTTCAGACTTACCTTATACAGCTAGCTGAAAAAACAGTAGTATGAAATTGAATCATATAAGGATGCTAATGAAAATAAATAGAGGATTTTTATATAAAGCAGTAGAAATTTCAAAAAATTAGAGCTCTAAATGAGGACAAATTGATGTTGATTGAAAAAAACGATACCGTTCTTTTAATCTTTAAATTAATTAGTATGTTTGTGGGTAGTTGAGGTGCTAATAAACTTTGCGGCCACAGAGAACCTTATTTCAATAAGCTTACTGATGGCCGCACAATTCTTAAAATGTCCATTCTGTCAGAAATAAGGTCCGCGGTGGCCGTCAAGAAGTAACTCAAATCGTCCTCCATATGGGATATTCATGAGATCTTCAGCACCGCGGAAAGCAAAATGTAGGTACGGAGTGGTGTACATCTAAGATCAGCGAGCACCTAATCTTACGTCGGATACTAGATATCTTATGCAATTAGCAACAACAGCCTTATCTTATGACGAAGGATCAATTTCAGTTGTAGATTTATAGACTGAAACACGTTGATTTTTAAGAACAATTAGCTAATTTTTTGAACTACTTTCCAATATGCTGCTCCTTTTCATTTCGCTTATGCACACCTAACTCCGCTCCTGGTAGTCAAAATAAGCGAAATCAGCATGCAGCTTTTGTCCACTTAAATCTTGGTTGCAAATCCCGACAAACGTACCTGTAAAGCGAATGTAATTTGCGTCATCATCTGACAAATGGGAAATGTCAATTTTCCCACCGATTTCTTTCCACGCTTGACCGTCCAAAGCATAAAAAAACTGTAGCCATTGCTGATCTATTTGTGCTTTAAGCTTACAAGCGGACTGATTCGGAATAGAAATATCCGTTTCTAATAGTTCATCATAGGCACCGTGCTTTGATTCTATAATTCCGATACATTTTCCTAACTGTTCATGATGCGATATCCGTAAGTAAACATAGTCATCCGTATCATAGTAAACAATGAGTCCTGCCATCTGCTGGAAGTCGGTAGGTTCGTATTCTATTTCTGTTTCTATATCTGCTTGGAAACTTTCTAAACGACGGGCAATTAAACTCTGATGGTGCAACGATGACATGGATTCCCCGCCCTTTAATCGTAAGTATTCTTTGCGCTCCGACCTTGAAATCCAATCTTCCGAAAATGGTCGACGAAGGGAATTCCAATATTTTTTCAATTCTTCCCCATTAAAATCATCATAATTAGATACTTGTTCTATCGGATAGCTCTCCAGGTTAGGTGCTATTACTTCTGTTTGCGGATAGCCCTCTCCCTCCACGCGAATCCAATCATCATCAGTCCAATAACACTTCTGCAAAGCTGTTTCGCGCCCCAATATACATTTATTGTCGACAACAGGCCGTGCACACAAATGAGCCATATACCATTCACCTTGCTGTGTTTCTACTAAACTACCATGACCGGCCTTTTGCAATTGGTTTGGGTCGTCCTGATTGGAAGTGAGTATCGGATTGGTCGGGTCCACTTCGTAAGGGCCGAATAAAGATTTAGAGCGGGCGATGGTTACCGCATGTGTATACCAAGTTCCACCTTCTGCTGTTATCAAATAATAATAACCATTTCGTTTATACAAATGAGGTGCTTCCGTAAAACCTAATTCTGTTCCCTTAAAAATATTACGTATTGGTCCTATCAACTGTTGCCTTTCTACTGAATACTCTTGTAAGGCAATACCGACAAACGAATTGGTGCCTTTACGAAAATCCCAGATCATGTTTAAAAACCATTTCCTTCCATCGTCATCATGGAAAAGTGATGGGTCAAATCCACTGCTGTTAAGAAAAATAGGCTCGGACCATGGGCCATTAATATCGGTAGCTGTAACCATATAATTGTGTGTATCTTTAAAAGCTCCAATCCGACTTTTAACATCGGTATAAATCAAGTAATAAACACCGTCAGCGTGACTAAGACACGGTGCCCACACACCACCAGAATTAATATTTCCAATCATATGTAACTGTGACTCTCGGGTTAATGGATACGTCAGTAACTGCCAATTGACTAAATCCTTTGAATGATAAATTTGTACTCCAGGAAACCATTCAAATGTAGATGTTGCAATATAATAGTCATCTCCCACTCTTAAGATCGATGGATCTGGATGATAACCAGGTAGGATCGGATTGATAATTTTCTTCATTGATAACACCCTTTCATTTTATTTTTCCATTTGTAACAGTTCGCTCACCGTTACGAACTGATACCCTTCCGAGACTAATCTTCGTACTAGTACGCTTACAGCTTCGATCGTTTGCGAACGATTTCCGAAGCCATCGTGGAATAGCAGTATGCTTCCATTACTTGTGTGATTATAGGACTTTGTCACTATATGTTCCACTCCAGGCATTTCCCAGTCAGTCGCATCGAAATTTAAAGCACCTATAACACGATAATTAAATTTCTTAATGATCTGTTGAGTATCTTGATTATAGTCCAAATAGGGAGGACGAAATAATTTCGGTAATTTGCCAGTCATGTTGACAATCAGTTGCTCTGTACGTTTTACTTCTTCATGGCAGTCTGCAGCGCTCAGTTTTGTCATCATGGGATGTGAATAAGAATGATTGCCGATTTCATGCCCCGCTATTATTACTGCTTCAACCATCTCAGGATACTTTGCCATCTGTTCACCAACCATAAAAAAAGTAGCTTTCCCTGAAACTGCTTTAAAAATAGCTAACACTTGCTTTGTATAATATGGATTCGGACCATCATCAATCGTAATTGCTATCGCTTTTTAAGAAGTGTCCACTTTTTGAATAATGTTTAACTGTTCCATCTATTGAATCTCCTTTCAGTTTACTGTTTTGCATCAAGGTATAAATGAATCTATAATAGTAAGGACACACTTAATCCCTAAATTACATAAGCGGTTTACTGAGGAGGAGAAAGTTGGCAAAATCATTATTCGGTGTAACAGAATGGATTACTAGATTTGCATATATAAATTTGCTTTGGATTGGCTTCTCCATTTTAGGATTGATAGTTTTTGGTTTTTTCCCTGCTACAATAGCAATGTTTGCAGTTATTCGAAAATGGATTAGAGGTGAAGACGATCTTCCTACCTTTCGAACATTTTGGAGTGTATATAAACAAGAGTTTTTGAAAGGCAACCTATTCGGTGTTATCATTTTCATCATCTTGTTTATTTTCTATATCGATATACAATTCATGCAATTAAATGCAGAGAATTGGTTAAATCTCATACACATTCCAATATATTTAGTGATGCTTTTCTTTACACTAATGGCTTTATATCTTGTTCCTGTTTATGTGCATTACGATATTTCCATCTTCCAAGTGTTTAAAAATGCCTTTTTGATTATGTTGATTAACCCAATTATTAATGTGATGGTGCTGATCAGTTTAGCGGTTACGTATTACGTGATGACTTTTGTTCCAGGCTTGCTGTTTTTCTTTGGAGGAAGTATAGGTGCATTTTTGATTATGTTAGGCTGTCATCAAGCCTTTCAGAAAATTGAACAAAAAAAACAAAAAGCATCTGAAGCAAATTAAGTAGCAGTGCAATTACGTATAAAGCTTATTCTGTAACATATAGTTGTTGAATTAGCATAAAATCAGTAGTCGAAATTAATTAAACTGATATAAAAAGGAGCCGGACCTATGTCTGACTCCTTTTTCACTTCTTTAAACTTGTTCTTCCAACCACAACACACTTGTTACTCCACGCGGGTAGTACTTACTACCAGTAATTTCGCCTGAAATGATTTGATCACTCCAGCTCCATATTGAAAGTGTAGGATGGGTTAACCATTCGACGTGTGCCTGATCAGCTTTGGCACCCTTTTCATCCCATTTTAATCCTAATAATTTTCGCGCAATAAACTGACTTAAATAAATTTTGCTTAACCACGAGTTATTACTTGTGGAAGAGATCTTCCATCCACCATCTTCAAATAAGCACACACCGTCTGTTAGCACGGTATCTAGGTGCTGCTTCAACGTCCTAATATACTCACCAAAACGTCCGTTAGCATCTAATGCTTCTGGACAGTTCGTGTAGTATGGAAAGATAAGCCCTTCGATTGCTGGAATGATTCTTGAATCATTCCCTTCTCCGATAACTGCAGGAACATATCCTTCTGCCGTTACATTATTAACAATCGTTGTTGCGCATTTTTCAGCCTGATCTCCAGCTGTTTTAGCTAAATCCTCTTTACCATTTTCAAAGAACAGTTTTTCTAACGCAACATAAGAAGCCCAAGACTTTCCGGCTAAGTAAATGTTATTACGTGCTTGCCCTAATGATACATCTAAACTGTCATATGTGGTGATTTCTGCACCACCCATAACTCTGGATGAGTCAAGCCCCATAATACCATTACGTTTTGCTGGATCTGGGTGGTCACGGTTTAACATACTGTCTAAACATGCTTCGACAACTTCCATATTTCTTTGTAGCCACTCTTTATCCCCAGTTTGTTCAACGTAAACGGTAGCACAAAGCACCCAATTTACAAGCTGTTCATGTGTCATATGTGAGAAGCAACCGTCAATACCGTAAACTTCATAAGAAGAATAATGTGGTCTTGAGATCGTATTAGCAACACCCATATCGTGGGTAAAGCTAATTCCCCCAGGGTATTCTTCCTCATCATTTGGGAATCGTACCTTGTCTTCATAGCTGAAACGTTTCACAAACATGTCTAGTTCATTTTTCACTGTCCAAGGATTCATTTTCAACTCAAAAAATAATTGATCGACAGTTAAATCAAAGGTATTCATCATCCGGTACTCACCTTCGTTAACTACCCAGAACGCTTCACCATCAACATCGAGTAACTGTGTACAACCATAGTAACTGCGGATTGAATGTGCGAGCATAAATTTTTGATCGTCTGATAGATGTTCTGCGTCCGCTACGATTTTGTTTGCTTGATGCGCGCGTTCAACTAGTTTGTCAAAATTTCCGAGTGCATAAGATGACACATCTTCAATATTTTTAAACAATTTGGTGTAGTAGTATGATGAATCTAGCCCGGCAGTTACATAGCCGTCTCGGAAGAAACTTACCGCAAACTGGTAGGTTCTTTTTTCACTGGCTGGAACATCCATAATCATTGCCCCGACTGGTCCAAGACCAAATGTCCAGTTCTCTTCCAACTCTTCCGTTAAAATGTTTTCCAAACTAAAGTGGAGCGCAGATTTCACTTCAGGATTGTTTGACGTAACAGCGGTTATTCGGCCCTGACCGACACCATACGCATCCGTCATCGTATCGTCAAGTCTCCGCATGGAACTATATACATCACTGCCTTCATATCCGAAAAATGCGCGACGTGGTTTATCACCTTGTGTATTATCGATTGTTAATTCTGCTAGGACAGCCGGAACTAACGCTAGCTTTAAAGATTCCGAGATTCCTTCCGCTGGATCTGGAACAGAGGATGCTTGGGAGTAGATAGTAAACGATAGATCTCCTGCTTTCCACGTATCTGTCCCTAATTGGAATTCCCGTTCTACCTCTTCTTTTTCATATGGAAAAATAATTTTTTCCTTGTCTTGATTTGGATCAGGATTTTCAATATCATAGCGCTTGCTCTCATCCTCATCTGGCGAATGAAAAAATGGCAACGCATGGTATTGTCCTGGTTGATCACTAGCTTCCACACCAATAAAAACATTTTTCTGTGGAGAACGTCCGAGCTCTAAATCAAGCCCTCCTCCATCACCTGGAAATCCTAGCGTAAAGCTTGAAAATGCACCAATTGGAGAATGGTGTGCATTAAAGTACATATTTTTTGGCATATACGATTCTTCCTTTCTATCCTAGTACTTACCCTTTAACAGATCCGGCAGCGATACCTTCAACAATACGATTGCTTAATAAGATAAAGGCAATCAATATTGGAATGATGCTAATCATTAATGTCGCTCCAATCGCGCCCCAATCTGTTAAGTACTGTCCAATAAAGTTTTGAATACCTACAGTTAACGTTTTCCATTTTGGAGAACTAATAAATGTTTGTACAAACACAAATTCATTCCAATTATAAATCATATTAATGATGACTGTTGTAGAAATAACTGGAGTAGTCATAGGTAATGTAATTTGGAAAAAGATACGGTGTACTGAACATCCATCCATTACAGCGGCTTCCTCTACTTCACGTGGCAACGTGTAATAGAAACCTAATAAGATCATGATCGTAAGCGGTAGGTTAAATGCTGTATACGTGAGTACAATAGACAAAGGATTGTCGATTAAACCTAGTTTATTATAAAAATCAAACAAGGGAATTAACGTTGAATGGATTGGAATCATTAAACCAACCATAAATAACCCTAATACTAGCTTGTTTAATTTCCAGTTCATACGCGTAATAGCAAATGTAACAAAGCTTCCAAGTAATACCGTAAGTACTACAGCTGATACGGTAATCCAGACACTATTAAAGAAGTAGAGGTTAATACTTCCATCAATCCATGCTTTCGCATAATTGCCCCATTGTGGATCTTCAGGCAGGGCAACCGGTGACTTAGCAAACACTTCTCGATTCGTCTTTAATGAAAATATAAACAACCAAACCAATGGAAATATTTGAAAAACAGCTACAATAGATAATACTGCATAAAGTACTCCATACCCAAATTTGGTCAGTATAGATGTTTTCTTTATGATTGGTTCTGTCGTTACGGTAGTCGTTTCTTTTGTGGATAAATTGTTATTCATTATGTTCCCCTCCCTCTTTAATATTGTACTTCTTCATCAGAAGCAGTTAATTTACGAATAATAAATGTAGCAATTAAACAGAACACTAACAATGCGAATCCTACCGCACTACCATAACCAAATGCTCCTGTTGAGAACGCCTGACGGTACATATAGGATGCGATAACTTCACTGGCTCCGTTCGGTCCTCCACCAGTCATTACATAAATTAAATCAAAGTATTTTAACGAACCAACAATAGCTAAAATGATTGTTACTTTTATAACACCCATAATTAGCGGTACTTTAATCTTCAAAGCAACCTGTATTGGATTTGCACCATCAATTTTAGCTGCTTCTTCTAATGATTTTGGAATACCTTTTAATGCTGCATAGTAAATGATTATATAAAAACCTGCGTACTGCCAAACAATCGGAACGAATATTGCATATAAAACAAGATCTGGTTCAGATAGCCAAGCAGGTGGACTTTCAACTCCAAGTGTTGTTAATAAGCTGTTAATAATCCCGTTATTAGGATCATATACTTTTAACCACAGCTGTGCGATTGCAACAGATGATAGTAGCATCGGAATTAAGTATATTTTTCTTAAGAAATCTGCACCCTTAATTTTCCCTGATAGGACAAGTGCAACGACAAGATAGATTACAAGACTTAATGTAGAGAAAATAGCAAGTAGTACAGAGTGCCAAGAACTTTCCCAAAACTTCATATCTTGTATTAATTTAGTGTAGTTCTCTAAACCTATGAACTTCATTTCCCCAATACCATTCCAGTCCATTAGACCGTAATAGCCTGTTAAGAAAATTGGTACATATACTAAAATCAAAAGGAACATCAATGCTGGTATAACGTATAATGCAATGACTGCCTTATTAGACATAACTTTATTCATAATAATTATCCCCCTTTACTTTTCTCTTATTTTTTTAGAAGGTACACATATTTTACTTAGGTTGTTTTCTATAATATTTTTGTTATTGCACAAAATAGCTAAACTCCGACGTAGTGTTAAACAGACGCAATGGAGGAGGCATTGTACTGCGGTCGATGAGTCGATGACGGCCACTACTGCGCTTATCTGTGACAAATGAGGCATTATTAGAATTGTGCGGCCACCAGCGCACTTATTTGGATGAATTTTTTGTTTCAACGAGTTGATATCGGTAAATAAGTGCTGTGGTGGCCGTCAAATCATCGAAATTGAAAATTTAAACTAAATAAGCGCTTATATGGCCGCTCAATCCGGTTAGCACCTTTGCTGTTGGTATAGCTAGACGCGTGAGCAAAAATCTCGAGCACTATGTCGCATTTTAATTCAAATATGAAATAATAAATAGCAAAGTTTATAAAAAGTGACTTGATTTCAAAAAAATATAGGGAAAAAGACATATCAGGATTATGATATGTCCTTTTCCTTGATTGTTCAGTTTTCTTTACTCTTCAGCAGCAAGTGCTTCTTCTTGTGCTTTGGCAAACTCTTCAGGTGTAACTTCCCCACCGAATAGAGCTTGAATTTGATTCAAGTGAACTTCTGCAACCGCAGGGCTCATTTGAACATCAGCATATAAAGTAATGTTTGATGCACTGCCTAGGTCGTTAAGAATGTCAATGTACATTTGTGGAAGCTCTGTACCTTCTGTAGACACTTTTGTTGCTGGGATAACCCCTGCATCAGTTACAGATACTTCGCCCCATTTTTCTACAAAGAATTTAACAAATGCTTTTGCTTCTTCTTTAACTGGAGATTCTTCAGCTACGAATAAACCAACACCAGGTCCACCTACAAAGCTGTCAATGTCTCCTTCTCCACCTTCAACAGTTGGGAACTTAAAGTACCCGATTGAATCTCTAAATTCTTGTGGATTATCTTCATTTGTAGTCCACTCAGGAAGATCCCACGTACCCATCAAGAACATTGCTGCTTGCTCATTTAGGAAATAAGCTTTTGCTTCATCGTTAGACAAACCATTGAATCCGTTAACAAATGCGTCCATATCAACTAGTTCTTGAATTTCTGCAGCAGCTTCGATAAGTGCTGGATCTTCAAAAGTGCCTGTGCGGTTGATTGCATTCGTTAATGTTTCAGGGCCACCAAAACGGTCAGCTAAATACATGTACCATAGAGAACCAGTCCAACGGTCTTTGTTACCTACTGTAACTGGAGTAACACCATTATCTGCTAGTGTTTGAACTACATTCTTGAATTCGTCTAATGTTTTTGGTACTTCTAAACCATATTCGTCAAAGATTGCTTTATTGTAATAAACCGGTGCAATATTTAACTCTAGTGGTAAACCATAAGTAGCACCATCTACTGCATAAGCATTTGTGGTACCCGGAACAAATAAATCACTTAAACCGTCATTAAGCAAGTCATCAAGAGGCGTGAACTTGTTTCCTTCTACATATGGCTGTAAGAAGCCTGCAGACCATGTCATACCTACGTCAGGTAACTCATTACCTGCTGCTAAAACTTTTAACTTCTCTTTGTACTGTTCATTTCCTAGGATTTCTGGTTCAACTGTTACGCCAGGATTATTTTCTTCAAACTCAGCAATGATTGATTCTACGATATCGTAGTGTTGTTTTGAACTACCTTCTGGCCATAAGTGCATAAAGTTAATTGTTTTTTCCTCAACTTCTTCGTTATTAGCATCTTGTTCTGGCTCATTGTTAGTATTCGTGTCAGTGTCAGTATTTGTATCACCATTTTCAGCGTTATTAGACGACGAAGAACATCCGGTAATTACTAATACAGTTGTCAAAAACATAGCTAATAAAATTGCAACCGCTTTCTTGTTAATCAAATTAAAAACCCCCTGCTCTTTTTTTAGTGCTATTTAACTTACAAATATAGATTATCACCTTTTATAGCAGGGGGATAGGTAACTATGATTGGCTAAAATACTACTATTTTTAGAAAACGCTTCCACAACCTTAAGATTCTTTTCTGTATGCACTTGGCGTTACACCTTCATACTCTTTAAACAGCTTTATAAAATACTTTGGCGTCTTATACCCAACTTGCTCTGAAATTTCTGCAATAGGTGTGTTTGACGAGAGTAATAGATTTTTTGCATCTTGAAGACGGCATCTCGTAACATATTCACTAAACGTTACATTTATCTGTTCCTTAAATAAAGCGCTGAAATAACTAGAATTTAAATGGACATGGTCTGCTACTTCCTTTAAAGTTAATTCACTTCGATAATGCTGATCAACAAAGTCAATAGCTTCTTTGATGGAGGAATTGGATAAGCCGTCTCGATTTACGTGGACTAGTTTATCATCCACGACCCTTTCCATTAAACCTGTGCGTTCTTGCTTAGCTTCCACTTGTATGGCTTGTTCTACAGCTTCAATCAATTTTTCTCTACTTAACGGCTTCAACAGATAATTAATCACACCTAAACGAAGTGCTTCTTGGGCATATTCAAATTCTGAATATGCTGAAATTACGATTACCACAGGATAAATTTCCTGACGCTTTAATGTCATTAGTAATTCCAGGCCAGTGATCTCAGGCATGCGAATATCTGTGATTAATAAGTGTATCTTTTGTTGATCTATAATTTTAATTGCTTCTTTTGCACTTTCAGCGGTCATCACTTGGTATCTTCCTTCAGACCAATTTTCTAATGTTTTCTTTAACCCATGCCTTGTTCTAGGTTCATCATCAACTATTAATATATTTTTGGCATACACTATTGAATCCCTCCCTGAATCGGTATCTCAAAAGTAATACTAGTCCCCATCCCTAGTTCACTATTTATAGCAAGCCCCGCTAAGTTATCTTCATAATATAAATGAAGACGCTTATTCACGTTAATAATGGCAATACCATTCCCTTTTAAAGAGGATACCCCATCCTCTTCTAAGTAGTTTCTTAGTTTTGCCACCCTTTCTTGATCCATGCCAGCACCATCATCTTCAACTTTCACTATTAACCTTGATGGATGCATCGATGCTTCTATCACAATTGATACGATGCAGTCGCCTGTTTTGTTTCCGGCACCATGCAGAATAGCATTTTCTACTAAAGGCTGAATAAGAAGTTTCGGAATTCTATTATTCTCCCAAACTTGAGGAACCGATATGTGCAAGTGGAGCCGATCGCCAAAACGCATTTGCATAATTTGCATATAGCGTTTTATATGCTCCATTTCCTCTTTTATCGTTACCCATTCACCAATATGTTTGTTGGTGATGGTATAACGGAATAGTTCTGACATCGCTACAACATACTCAGCTAGCTCATCTTCCTCTTTATCTATTAGTGACCAATATAGGGCATCTAAGGTGTTAAATAAGAAATGTGGATTAATTTGTGCTTGCAATGCTTTTAATTCGGTGCGACTACGTGTCAGTTCTTTCTCATATACCATTTGAATTAAGTGATTTGTTTCTTTTACTAACATATTATACGTACTATTTAATTCATTGATTTCATTTGTTGATGTTGTTGCTGGGTTCAAAGTAAGGCTTCCTTCACCAGCTTTCCGCATCGTTTCTGTTAGTTTAATAATTGGACGAGTAATAATAGTAGAAAGAAAAATTGAGCATATAACAAAGATAAAAATACCAATAATTCCGGAAATAACAATTACTGTTCGCAACGTTGATATACCCTCCATCAGGGCATCTACAGGGGTTAGAATAACCAAGGTCCAGCCTGTTATATCTGATATTCTTTCATTATAAATATAATCTGTATTGTTAATTTTCACTGTATTATCATCATTACCAAATAACGATGATATATCTTTTTGGTAATTAGAAATAATCGGATTGCTATACGCATCTACTACGATCATATACTCTTGTTCGGAGAAAGCTGTTGTATTCAATTGAAAGTAATTTTTACTAATCCGAATAAGTAAATAACCACCGTTTGTAAACGACTGATTCATCAAACTTACTCGTCGTATCGCAAGAAAATAATTAGAATTCATCGGATCAGTACCAATCCAGACTAAGCTTCCTTTTTGTACATCAGCACGATTAATCCATTTCTCCTCAATAAGATTAATTAAATTGGTATCATCGAGCGGCAATATACGTCTCGTATTTTTCGCATAAATTTCAACTGAGGTTATCCCATTCGCATTAGCTTGTATTGTACTAACTACATTGTTTAGTGCTTGCCTTTGTTTAAATGTAGCGGGTGTACCGTTTAACTCTTGCTGCAATAATTGTTGTACTTCAGCATTTGTAGCAATCTGTCTCGTTACCGTATCAATATGTTCATACAACGTTTCAATTCTACCGTTTGCCTCGGTTGCTACTTGTTGAATTTGCCTTTCTGCGTTATTTTTTATTAACATGGATACCCGATTAAATGTAGAAACACCGACAATCCCTAGGACGATCATCATTACTGAAAGGAAAACAACTAAAATTTGGTTTCGTAGAGTATTCCATTTTTTTAGCAGAGACAACACAGCTGTAACAACCCTCCCTCTATATAATATTTAAATAAAACATAGTTTATTTGATGAACTAAGTATAACTTAAATATAAGAAAACGTTAACATAAAATACTCCATAAAAAGAAGCTGACTGGATAAAGTATTGATATCATTAGTCAGCTTTTCGTGTACTTATGTTATTTCTTATAATCCCAAAGTATCCTCCATACGCCTTCTTCCTTTGTAACATAAACCGGCTGAACGAGACTAAAATTTCCATATTTCCCGTTAAAACTTTGGGTTACAGTGACGGCATATACTTCCATCAGACTCGAATCGTTTGTCATTTTCCAATCGTTATATTTCTTCACTCTACTTAAGGAAAATGAAAAAGTTGTCACCCCAAAATGATTCATAAATACATGCGGTCTGTCATGTATGTAGTGTCCTTTTTCAAACTTGTTTTTCATACTGGAGTGAAAAAGACTCCAAGATTGAGCAAATTCTCCAGCTTGTTCATGTCGGTAAAAATCTCTTACTATATCCTTTGCTTGATTTCGTGGTGATAATTGAATAATGATAAAAATAATCATCCCGAATACGACTACAAATATTAGCACGACTGATATCCTGTTTCTTTTCATCGTATCCGTCACCCTCTACTGCTAGTCTTATATTATCTTATTCAAGAAGGTAACAAATTAGTATGAGGTTGTTCATTTTGATAGACTGCTTGCTAAAAGGTTTGTCGTTATTGCGTAAAATAGCTAAACTCCGTCGTAGTGTAAAACATGCGCTTTGGAAAAATACGCCCTTTCCGGCGGGGAACGCCTCAGCCTCCTCGATCGCAAAGTGCGCTCTCTGCGGGGTCTTCAGACTGTTCCTTTCCCGCTGGAGTGGCGAATTTTTCCAAAGCTTAGGGTAGTTTTCTGTTACACACCTCTTATGAAGCGTAGGCCCTACACTTTGACTCCTCGAAAATACAACCCAATTTTCTTCGTGCGATGCTTCGCTGTCGTAGCTTTCCTTGGGACTGCGATTACTCGTCCCACCGAAAACATTTATCCTGCGGGACTAGTGGCCTAAGTGAGACCCCACAGCGCGATAGCGCGAGGAGGCTCACTAGAGCAAAGTGTAGGGACGGAGCGGTGTACATCTAAGATCGTGAGCACCTAACTACTACGCCGGATATCACCTCTATATGTAGTTTAAGCGCATCAAACTTTACGATTATGCACCAACAAAAGAGCAAAATAATAAACGAATAACACGAAATGATTAAAAGTACCTCGTCACGTCTATAATTATACTAAGCTTCATCAGAAAGGAAGTATTTTATGGAACAAGAAGACGGAAACTTTGCACGAGGTTGCTTTGTAGCAATACTTTTCTCCACGCCAATCTGGATTGGAATCGTCACATTGATTAGGAAATTATTATAATATATTTCTATTAGATTCATAAATTTCTAATGGTAAACCGTCAGGATCGCTAAAAAAAGTAAATTTCTTATTAGTTACAGGATCAATACGGACATCCTCTACTTTTATTTGTCTCTCCGTTAATTTTCTAACGATATTATCGATATCTTCAACTTCAAATGCTAAATGACGTAGCCCTTGAGCCTCTGGATAACTCGGCCTTTTCGGTGCATTTGGAAATGAAAAGAGCTCAATGAAGTATTCACCGTCGATAGCAAGGTCCAGTTTATAGGAATCACGTTCTTCCCGATATACCTCCCGCAAAATTTGTAATCCGAGCTTGTTGACATAGAAATCTTTTGACTCTTGATAATTCGAGCATATAATTGCAATATGATGCACCTTGCTGAACACATTTAACACTCCTCCATGATAAGATTCTTTTATCAGTTCAACAGTTCAGAATTCCTTAATAGAATAAATGTTTTCTATGGTTATTCTAAACAGTATTTTAGGGAAATTAATAGCAATATTTAGATTTTTTCAAAAATAGGTCTTTAGTCCTATTTAAAGTAGTGTAATATTGTTTTATAATGAAAACGGTTACAAAATTAATAAAAGTTTTCTTTTCGAAATAAGCGTTTACATGCTTTACTGATTATCGATTATTACTTAACTATTTGAACATAATAATGTCCCCCCTTGGCGCCCTTAATTGGGTGTCTTTTTTTTGTGAAAAAATTTAAATAAACGCTTTTTCACAGCTGATAAGTAAAATGGCATTATGAAACTGATTAACAAATTATGTGGCAATGTAAATGAAGATAAAGCAGTATTATTAAATTAATCTATGTATAATTCCGGGAGTTATTTCATACAATCTAATAATCACGATGAACTACTCAACTATTTTT